>CARDEQ010000125.1:0-4560 GCA_948958005.1 uncultured Clostridia bacterium | reverse complement strand
ATAAATTTTTATTACACATCTCAACATTAATATTACCTTGTCCATATGTACTATATGGTGTTGGGATTATACCTTCTTCTAATTTTACTCCTTTTAAACTATTTGTTCTAATTGCTATGTACCCACTTTTTGTTGGTGTAATTATATTTGTACTACTTGATAATACAACTCTTGAATTATCATAAGTTATACTTGAAATCGTTGGTTTTTCATTATAATATGCTAATAAATTTGTAGTAGTATTTAATACATATTTTACATTAGCTTTAACATTTGCTATTTGTATATCAAATGAGTTTAGTACCTCAAAAGCACCATTACCATTAATATTGTATCCTTTAAATGTTTCTTCTATCATATTTACATTATCCCCACAGCACTGTACTTCACTTGGATAATCTGGACTTGGACTTACTCCATAGGGTTCAAATGTCTTTTCTTCTGTTCCTTGTACAAGTTGTACATCATCAAATGTTATTTCTGCGGTATCTACTTCATTCGCACTTATATAAAAATACAACGAACTACATTCTTGATTTATTGTTGCAGTTATTTTGTTTTTATTAGTTAGGTCATAAATACTTATATCTTCACTTAAAGCATTTTTAAAGCTAAATCTTACTGCATTTTCTTTCATCGTTAATGTAGTATTTACTTTTTTTAATGTTAGTGTATATGTTCCAACAGAAAGTGGTTTATTAAATGAAATTGTACTTACTCTATTATTTGCCTTAGATAATTTAAACCCATTATTAACTTTATTTAAATATCTGTTATTACTATTGTTTAAATCTATTAAATTATATCCTTCTCTTTTCTCTTGCCTACTATTTCCACCAATCTCAAAATTCAACACTCTCATCTCGCTACTATCTTTTAAGTCTATACTTTCGCCTGATACTATTCCACTAGGTAAACCTTTCAAATCTTCTCTTAATCTTTCATTTTCTTCTTTTAGCTTTATATTTTCAGTTTGTAGCGTCGATAGTTTGTCGTCTTGTTCTGTGTCTTTTTGTTTTATATTTGTTATGTCTGATTTAATTGTAGTTTGTTCATCTGCATTACTGTTTACTACTTCTTTTATTTCGTTCATATCTAAATCAGTAACCTTATTTTTTCTTAAAATCTCCTCATCATTTTGTATTGCCACTTTATTTTCATATGTTATTTTCATATTCTCACCTCCTAACTTCGTCTAATCCACATATAACCTACAACCTCATATGGCTGTAATAAGCTTATTTGCGCATTTCTTTCAGTACTTCCTCCTATTGCTGTTTTTCTTATTATTGTTCTGTCTTCGTATCCTTTTGTTCCATCTGAAGTCAATCCCATTCCTGCAATTCCTGAATTTAATTCCTGAGATACTTTATTCCCTCCTATTTTTCCTATTTTGTTAAAGTCTGTATCATTTTCATCTATACCAACACAAACTTTTCCTTTTAGCCTTTCCCATGTTCCAAAACCTAAAATGCTATTTGGATTTGTATTATCCTGTGTTATATATGTAGATCCTATTGGAAAAACAGCTTTTAATAAATCATCTTGCATTTTATTAAAGGTTTCTTCACTTAAAGGTGTAATACCATTTTTAAACTCAATCATAATTAACCCCTTTCATACTTTATAATTAAATTATTTTTTCCAAACTTATTTATTGGAATTGCTTGATGATAATAATAACCTGTATCAGTCAATTCTTCTCCTACTGCATCAGAAGTCCCATACCTTACCATTTGCCAAACTTTATATTTTAAAATCACATACTTATAATTTGTTTTAGCAGGATACAAATTTGAACTACAAAACAATTCATTACTACAATAAAGAGAATTATCCAAAGAAAGATAATTCTCAATATCCTTTATATTTAATTCATTACCATTTTGTTCTACTTGTATATCTTCTCCTATTACAAATTCTTTATCTATATAATCTATATAAGAAGATAATCCAACACTATATAAAATTCCATATCCATTATCAACTATATTAAAATAATATGGTTGATTTCCTTCACTATGATATATATTTGACTTTATCAACTGTGGCACTCCTCCAGGTGCTAAATGTGCTGGTCCAGGAATTTTAACTAAATCACTAGAATAAAACAAAGTATCAGTAGTTATAATATCTCTTCTTGTTATAGACAATTCCTGATTTTCTTGCAAATAAATATTATAATTTGAAGTATCTAATATAGCACAAACTTTGCTATCATAATAGCCTGTTACAAACCCTATAGCTGTTATTTTTCTGCCATAATAATTTTGAATTTTTGTATGATACCCACCAATTTGCTTTTCAAAATCATATATATCATTTGTATAATAATTATACAATATTGAAACTTGGCTTTCATTTATAGTTTGAGTATATGTCATATCACCAAGACGTATAGAAAAATCTTCTTCATTAAGTTGTGATGAAGAAGATAAATTTGAAAATGGAGTGTCAAACTTTAATAAGCAATGTGATAACAGTAAAACTTCTGGTCTCAATATTATTCTATTTTCTGTTAATTGAGATGCTACAAACTTCTCTAAATACTCATCAAAAATTAAATTATTAAAATCATATTGCTTTTCTCCAATTTTTAAGCTTACTACATTATTCTTTATTTTCATAATCTTACTCCTTACAAATTAAAATTAAGTGTATGTTTAGTATTATCTAATTCTAAACTATGTACTTCATTTATTCTTTCTTCCACAAACTCACTTAATATTACTGTATTTATATTACTTGAACTTTCTTCTTTTTCACTAGGTCTAAATAAATCTATATATGTTGATATTAAATCTGAACTTTTTAATGTTATCTGCCAGCTTTGGTCAATATCATTATAATACTTATAACTTATATCCTTCACTGCAAATTTACCTCGTACATAGAAACTAGGTGCATTTATCTGCACTATATCCCCTATTTTTAAATTTGGATTTATATCATATTCTAATAAAACTTCATTTACTGTATTAGAATTTTGAACCATCAAACTCCTTGCATAATTTATCAACTGTTGTAATGTAGTCCATTTTGAGTTATAATCCACTGTTTTTTCTATTTGTCCACTTTCAGAAATAATACCTTTTAGTCTATTAATTTCTTCTGAATACATAAACTTCATAGTCGTATATCTCAAAGCAGTATCACTCATTATTTGTGTAATAGTTCCCTCACCATCATAATTCCATTTAAACCCTGTAATAAGGTTAGAAAAAAAACTATCTCTTTGAAAAACAATCTCACCTTCTTCTCCATTATCATTGTTAAAAGTCATACTTCCATTTTTTACAATATCTTTGTACACATCATTTTCAAAAGGTTTCTTAATTTCATACAATTTATTTTGTGTATTAGAAATCTTAATATTAATATAAATACTATAAAATGTATCATTACTATTTCTTTCTTCCACAACATTTTTAAGAGTATTATCATCAATTATTATTGGATTATCAAAAGTTACGATATCCCCTTTTTTTATAGTCTTTTCTAAAGTTAAAATTGGATAAATATTATATCCCTGACTTTTCGCAAGAGGTTCCTCAATATCTACATCCCTTTCAGTATAAATCAACCTAACATTTTTAAAATTAATTACATTAGCATAATCAATATTAGAAATTTTAGGCTGTAACTTTAATAATCCTTTTTCTTCCTTATTTTCATCTATAGTCTTTTTAGTGGATACTCCAAATAAAAGATCTATAGAATTTATAAAAATCTCTTTCCTCTCATTTATATACCAAAAAATATTACGTTTAAACCCTATATCATTCATGCAATTTTCAACAGTCTCTAATATATAATTCGTTGTAATTTGACCATCTGAAATATTTATCTCCTTTAACTCAAAACCATCATCTATTAATGGTTGTATAACTCTCAAAATTGCCTCTTTAAGCTTAAATGTTCCTATTAGTGATACACTTCTCCTTGTAGCCATCTTTAAAGGAGATAACAATGTTAATGTCATCTCCCTATCTTCTTTCTTCAATTTCATTTCTGACAAATTAATATCATCTAAATAACCTGTAAATAAGACATTTCCATCTAATATATTAGTCTCATTATTTGCCTGCATAATTTTAATCTCTTGATATTTATATGGTATGTCTGATATTGTATATCCTGTAAAATCAATCACCACATCATTAAAAGTAACTTCATTATTTGAAAAATTAAAACTATACTCATTTAATATTTTAAATGCTTTGTTATTATATACTAATCTTGTTATCATTAATATGCACCACCTGTCCTTAAAGTTTTTGTCATATATGGTGTTAATATCCTTCCAGCTCTTTGACCATCTATGTTTACACTTCCATCAACATTAAATGTTGCCTGTAGTACATTTAACATGCTGTTATTTGCCTTAACACTTGCTTTGGCATTTATTGAACCTGTTTCTAAGGCTACTGCATTTTGCATTTTTGATATAATTTCTTTATTCTATTAATTACAAAGCAAAAATACACCCTCGCTGCCGGCTTCAGATTTCTACAACGCTGCAGCGTGTAAAAAGAAAGGACTATTATATAGCTATGAAGA
>CARDEQ010000124.1:0-4647 GCA_948958005.1 uncultured Clostridia bacterium | reverse complement strand
TGGCCATTTTGGTAAAGCAGGACTTCCTTGGGAAGATATAATAAAAATGTAAGAAAAGAGGATAACAAAATGAAAATAGGTATAGTAGGACTTCCAAATGTAGGGAAGAGTACAATGTTTAACGCAATAACAAATGCAGGGGCAGAGTGTGCAAATTATCCTTTTTGTACGATAGAGCCAAATGTTGGGATGGTTGCAGTTCCAGACGAAAGATTAGATAAATTAACACAAATGTATGAGCCTGAAAAAACAACTCATGCTGTTATTGAGTTTGTTGATATAGCTGGGCTTGTTAAAGGTGCAAGTAAGGGAGAAGGACTTGGTAATAAGTTTTTATCTCATATTCGTGAGGTGGATAGCATATGTGAAGTTGTAAGATGCTTTGAGGATTCTAATGTTGTTCATGTGGATGGAGGAATTGAGCCTAAAAGAGATATAGAAACAATTAATTTTGAATTGATTTTGGCTGATATTGAAGCTGTTGATAAAAAGCTTGAAAAAGCAAAAAAGATGCTTAAAGCTGATAAAAAGTATGCTTTTGAGATAGAAGTGCTTGAAAAAGTTAAGAAAGTCTTAGAAGAACGGAAAATCTGCAAGAACTATTGATTTTACAGAAGAAGAATTGGAAGTAGTAAAAGATGCATATTTGCTAACAATAAAGCCAATACTATACATAGCAAATATTAGTGAAAATCAAATAGAAACAGCACAAAACGATGAAAGAGTTAATGAAGTTAGAGAATATGCTAAAACTGAGAAGGCAAGTGTTATACCACTATGTGTGAAAATTGAAGAGGAACTTTCTAGCTTAGAGGGGCAAGATAAAAAAGAGATGCTTGAAGCACTTGGACTTGAGGAATCTGGTCTTGATAAAGTTATAAAGGCAAGTTATGATTTATTAGGTCTTATGTCTTTTTTAACAGCAGGTAAGCCAGAAGTCAGAGCATGGACTATAAAAAAAGGCACTAAGGCACCAGATGCAGCAGGAAAAATACATTCAGATATTCAAAGAGGTTTTATTAGGGCTGAAATTGTTTCATATGACGATTTGATTAAAGAGGGTTCAATGAATGCTGTTAAGGAAAAGGGACTTTTGCGCTCAGAAGGAAAAGATTATATTATGCAAGATGGTGACATAGTATTATTTAGATTTAATGTGTAGGAGGATAAATTATGGAAAAATCAGAAGGAAAGATGTTAGAGGAGAAGCTTTTTAATAAGAGAAGGTCAGGCTGGGATACTGCAAGTGAGGAAGATAAAAAGCTTATTTTTAAGTTTTCAGACGAATATATATGGTTTTTGAATAGGTCAAAGACTGAAAGAGAGTTTGTAGATACTGCAAAAGAAATTTTAGATAAGAATGGCTTTAAGGATATAAATACAGTAGATAGTGTAAAATCAGGAGATAGAGTTTATCTAAATAACAGAGGAAAGAGCATGTACATCGCTGTTATTGGAGAGAAGAAATTAGAGGAGGGCTTAAATTTAGTTGGTGCTCATATTGATTCGCCAAGACTAGACTTAAAACCAAACCCATTATATGAAGATACAGAATTTGCATATTTTAATACACATTACTATGGTGGTATAAAAAAATATCAATGGACAGCAATCCCACTTAGTATACATGGTGTTATAGTTAAAGCAAATGGAGAAAAAATAACTGTAAATATTGGAGAAGACGAGAACGACCCAATTTTTACAATAACAGATTTACTCCCACACCTAGCAAAAGACCAACTTCAAAAGAAATTAAATGATGGAATTGAAGGAGAAGATTTAAATCTTCTTATTGGAAATATGCCATATGATGCGTCTGATGTAAAGGATAGAGTTAAATTAAATGTTTTAAAAATTTTAAATGATAAGTATGGAATAACAGAAGCAGATTTTTTAAGTTCTGAACTTGAACTTGTTCCTGCTTTTAATGCAAAAAGCCTTGGATTTGATAAATCAATGGTTGCAGGCTATGGTCATGATGACAAAGTTTGTGCTTATGCTGGACTTAGGGCAATTTTAGAAGCCGAAAGGATAGGAAAAACAGCTGTATGTATATTATCTGATAAAGAAGAAGTTGGAAGCATGGGAAATACAGGAATGGAATCACAGACTTTTGATTATTTTGTATCAGAGTTATTAAATAAATCAGGAGAAAATAGACCAAACCTATTGAACAAGGTATTTTGCAATTCAAGCATGCTTTCTGCCGATGTTGGAGTTATATATGATCCAATATATGGCTCAGTATCAGATAGAACAAATTGTGCTTATTCTGCTTATGGTATTTCTTTTGACAAATACACAGGCTCAAGAGGAAAAGCAGGTGGTTCAGATGCAAATGCAGAATTTATTGCAAAACTTAGAGGAATACTTGAAAAAAATGGTATACAATATCAAATATCAGAGCTTGGAAGAGTAGACGTAGGCGGTGGAGGAACTATCGCATATATATTAGCAAACAAAGGTGTAGAAGTAATAGACTGCGGAGTACCAGTACTATCAATGCACTCACCATACGAAGTAGCAAGCAAATACGATATATACAGCGCATATAGAACCTACAAGGTATTCTACGAAGAAGCCTAAAACAAGGAAAAAAGGAAAAAAAGACAAAGGGACGGGGCTTTTGTCTTAGGCAAAATTCGAATTATAAAAAATGACTCTAACTTATTATCAAATAAGCTGGAGTCATTTAAAATATATTACTAAATTTTCTTTTCATATTCCTTAAGTAAAGGCTGTATCTGCTTTCCATGTATAGCTTCTTCTATTGTGGGAATAACCATATCAAAATGAGCCACCAAGGAATTTGGTTTTTTTATACAGTCATCTTGACCAAATGGAACAAAATATACATATTTTAAGTTCATTAATGTCATTATGTTCTGGCCACTAAGCCCAAGTCCATCGTTTGTTGATACAGCCACAATTATAGGGCTTTGATTTCTAAGAGTTGCTTTCACAGCTAAATTTGCAGCATTATCAGTTATACTATTTGCCATTTTTGCCATAAAATCTCCGAGTTGCAGGAAGAACTAACATTGCGTCCATTTTGTACATGGGACCGAATTTTTCTGCTTCCACTATGTCTTTCACAATTTCCCTGCCAGTTATGCTTTCTACTTCATTAACAAAATCCTCTGCTTTTCCAAATCTTGTGTCATAATCAACAACTTTATTAGATAAAACAGGGTACAGTTCATATCCTTTTTCCTTTAATTCTCTTAGAACTATGAGTACTTTTTTTAAGGTACAAAAAGATGCAGTAATTACTACTCCTAGTTTCATTTTCCATCAATCACTTTCTTTAAAGTCTTTAGTAAAATATCAGATGCCTCTTTAGGTGCGAATTTACTCGGAATTCCGAGATATAATTTGTAGGTTTTCAAATCTTTATATTTTTTTATGATTTCTTGATTTACTCCATAAGGAAAAGATGCAATATCTAAAATATATGGCACATATTCAGCTGAAAATGCCTCCTCAGGGATTATATTATATGGAATAGTATTAATTACTATATCACATACTTTAAACACTTCGAGGATATTTTTGTCGTTTATGGGATAATAGTTTATAACTTTGTCGTTGTAAATAAGTTCTTTTGGCCTTGAAATTATAAAAGTCTTAACTCCACTATCAGTTAGTCTCCAATATAATTCCTTGCCAAGCTTACCATATCCGAATAACGCAAACACTATCAGGATAATTTTCTTTAATATCAGCTAAAGCTCCTTCAATAGTGAGTTCATTATTAACATCTTCTACTTCTTCAAAATCTAAAAAACTGATAAGTTGTTTTTTAGGAATTAATTTTAACAATTTGTCTGTTTTAAGACCAGTAAAAAATAATGTATTGTTATTTAAGTTTTCAAACAATTTATCTGATAAAGGAATATTACCCATTTCAGTTTTAATTTCTGAAGCAGCATTAATTCCACTTATAGGAAATAGGACAATATCATATATAGAAAAGTCTAAAGCTTCAAGGTTTTCTGTGTTGATATTTTCTTTTGAAATATTAAACCCAATTTGAGAAACATTATGTGTTTTACATAAATCGTCCATCATATATTTATACCTAGTATCTCCACCTAAAAATAAAATTTTCATAACATCCTCCATTTCATTAATATAATATTAAAAATATAAAAAAAGGTTACAATAAATGTATGCAAAGTGCAAGACAAAAGCCCCGTCCCCTTGTCTTTCCCCTTGTCTTTCCCCTTGTCTTTCTTTGTTTGTCTGTGTCTCAAAATTAAATAATAAGCATAGTATATAAAAAAGATTGGAGGAGATAAAATATGTGTGCTATATGTGGGTGGCAAAATTCAAGTGAGGATTTGATAGCTAGGCAGGATAGGTTTAAAGAAATGATGGAGCTTATGGCTTGTAGAGGTAAGGATAATACAGGATATCATTTTGAAAAGGATATAATGCTTGGTCATAAAAGGCTTGCAATAGTTGATTTAGAAACTGGAAATCAACCAATGTATTATAAGGAATATGTAATAACATATAATGGAGAGCTTTATAATACAGAGGAGTTAAAAAATAATTTAAAGGAGAAGGGTTATACATTTGATACAACTTCCGATACAGAAGTAATATTAAAGGGATATGCAGAGTACAAAGAGAAAGTTTTAG
>CARDEQ010000123.1:0-4676 GCA_948958005.1 uncultured Clostridia bacterium | reverse complement strand
TAGGAAGGAGGACTTTTTTGATGTTGGATATTAAAACTATGGAAACATTAAAGCCAAATAACAAAATCTTGGAGGTAATCAAAGACTATACTTAAAAAGTTAAGAAAGGAACAGTTAAACACTTATTACATACTAATTTACAAGTTATAGAACCTACAGAGTATCTAATTACATATCCTACTACTCTTACAATACTAGAATATAAAATTAACGAAATATCTAACAAACCGTTTTATATTAAAGAACATAATCAAAAATATTCATTATCAGAACTAATCCAAATTTTAAAGAAATTGAAAATTTAGGGTTTACTTTTTTCGTTTTAGTGAGGAAACAGATGAGAGGACTAATTTTTTAATTAGACTTTGTAAAATTCCTTTTTAATGAGGAAACTAATAAAAAAGTGTAAAAAATGCGTAAAATTTTAACTTTTTTCATAACTCGGGTCTGAATTTTAGCTTCTGAGTGAGGAAACAAGTGAGGAGATGATTATTTTATGAGATGTGCAGTATATGTAAGAGTTAGTACAGATGATCAAAGAGATAATGGTTATTCTATTGATTCACAACTTCGTATGATTAAAGAATATTGTGAGAAGAACGATTATAGCATTGTTGATGTTTATAATGACGCAGGTCATTCTGGAAAAGACTTAATGAGACCTGAAATGCAAAGATTACTTGCAGATATTAAATCTAAAAAGATTGATAAGTTAATTGCTATTAAAGTGGATAGACTGACTAGAAATAACTATGATGGATTTTGGCTACTTAATTACTGTGAAGAACACGATGTTAAGATTGAGTTAATACTCGAGCCTTATGATGTATCTACTGCTAATGGTGAAATGATATTTGGTATGAATTTAGTATTTGGTCAACGAGAAAGAAAAGAAATTGGAGCAAGAACTAAAAGAGCAATGGAAGAAATGGCTTTAGAGAAAATACACCCTAGTAAAGCTCCCTATGGCTATACTAGAAATAAAGATACAGGTCATTTAGAAATAGAGCCAATAGAAGCCCAAGTTGTAAAAGAAATCTTTAAATTATGCCAAGAAGGTAATTCCACTAGAGGCATTGCTACAATTATGCAAGATAATAATGCCTATCTAAAAAATGGTAAATGGAGAGCAGACAGAGTTTATAAAATACTAACTAATTCAATTTATATAGGTGTATTTGAATATGGTAAATATAAGCGAAAAACACAAGATATTTTAAGAGTGAAAGATTATTGTGAGCCAATTATAGATGAAACAACTTGGAATGCGACCAGAAATGTATTAGTGAAAAATAAACACTCAAACTATGGCGAATTTATTCATTTATTTTCAGGATTAGTAAAATGTCCGATATGTGGTAGTATTATGGCTTCATCAGAATCTTTTAAATATCCAAATGGAAAACAAAAAATTTATTATCATTTAAGATGTAAAAATCATAATTGTAGTGGATATGGACTTCATTATAATACTGAGAAAATAGAAGTTAAATTAAGACGAGTTTTAGAAGAATTAACTATCTTTATGATGGGAACAAATAATGAAATTATTACTTGTAATTCTACAAAAAGTAATGATGTAAAAGAAATAGAAAAAGCGATTGAAAAGTTAAAACTTCAGGAAAAAAGATTAGTCGATTTATATTTAAGTTCGACCTTAGATGTGGAAACGATTAACCATAAAAATGATGTTATTAAAAAGGAAATAGAAAAATTAAACAAAAAGAAAATTACTCTTGATCCAGATAACGAATCAAAAGAATATACAACAGAACTATTAAAAAAACTAGATTGTAAAAAGGAAAATGACAAACTTGTATTCAAAAATGTTAAAAAGATGGACTTCATTTTTTTCTATAATTTATTATCAAGAGAAGCCAAACGAGATATGATTCATAGACTTATATCTGGAATAGAAATTACTAGAGATGATAACTATAACATTGATATTAAATATATAAAATTTACAGATGAATTTATTACGAAAAATAGTACAGAGTTTATCAAATACTTATATATTGTTCTAAAAAATGATACTGTTGGCATTAAATATCTAAATGAAATAACAAAAGATGAATTAGAAATCAAGAAAAAAGATTATGATGTTTTGTCTATTTTAAAAATGACAAGAAATGAATATCCAAGCAAGTTTGTAGATAATTTTTTTGCTAAAGTCCATAGTCATTTTTATGTAGATGGTATAATTGGCAGTCCTTATTTTGAGGAAAATGTTTCTAAAGATTTTCTATTATTAGTACCCAAAAAAGAAGTAGTCAAAGCAACCTAAAAGTGAAAGGAGTTAGCAATGAAACAATTAACAAAAGAAAATATTTTAAAGAATCAAGTAGATACTGTAGAACAATTTAAGGTTCTTGATTATCTAAAAAAACAATTATCTATCTTTGAATTTGATTTATATTTAATTGATAGATTTACTATTAAAGTTATAGATAAAAACAATAAACAAGGTTATTTTAAATACAATACTAAAACAAAATCGGTAGATTTTTATGATAAAAATATTAAAAATAAAGGAATGGAGAGATAAAAATATGGAATTAAATTATACAAAAATTGGTGATTATTTATTACCAAACTTAACAATAGAAAGACAAAATAATGAAAAAATTAACAAGTATGGTTATTTAAGATTACACTATCTGAAAGAAAATAATAAACCACTTTATACAACCCTTTTAATGCAAAATGAACTAACAAATCATCTTGTTTCAATTAGTATTGAAGCAGAAAATAGACTATTAATGGAACAATATAAAAACTTTGATAAATTACTATCTGAAAAAAATAAAATGAATAATCAACTTGAATGGGTAAAATTAATGAATAATTATAAAAATATGGCAGAAGAAGTGATATTAAAAGAACTAATTTATACTAGGCTTGTCCGTAAACTATAAATTAGCAGTTTCAAAATTATAAATACTACATATAAGTGTCATGTGTAATTTAAAATTTTTTCTTCTATTCCTATATCTTGTACTTACCATTTTAAACTTTTTAATAAAAGCATTTACATGTTCTACCGCTATTCTTACCTTAGATACTTCTATGTTATACCATTTCTCTATTTCATTTAATTTATGATTTTTACTTGCCCTTATAGGTATTATACTATTAGAATGTATTTTATCTATTCCTATATATCCTTTATCTACAAAGATTGTATTTTCTTTACTATAGTCTGGATGCGTATATTTAAATATTTTAAAGTCATGCTCGCTTCCCTTGCCAAAGTTAAGCGAATAAATAAGATTTGTGTTAGCACCTATTTCAATTTGAGTTTTGATAGAATGAAACTTCTTTTTTCCTGAATACCATTCTTCTTGATTCTTTTCTGGTCTATCAATTTTAGATTCTGTCACATCATAAATTCTGCTTTCTGAATTATCATTTATATTTTCAGTTTTATTTGGCAACGAAAAATTGTTGTCACTCACTAAAACCTTAGCAGTCCATTTAATTATAGGGGATATACAACTTTTAGCTACACCATATTCTATAGCTAAATACCTTTGAGAAAGATATTGTCTATAATATTTAAGTGTTATTTCAAGCCGTTCTCTAGGAGTAGGACCGTCTTTTCTTCCACCGTTTTTATGTTCTTCATCATATGAGTTATTCACAATTTTTTCCATAATTTCAAATGTTTTTTTTACACCAAAAATTACTGGATAATCTTCTTCTTTATATTCTTTTACTTTCATAATTCAAAATAACCTTTATAGACCAACTCAAAATAAAGATTTATATTGCTTAGATATAAACTGAGTTGGCCTATAAAGGTTACCTTTCAATCCTTATTATTCATATCTAAGCATCTATAGTATATCATTATTTTAAAGTTTTATCTAGTTTTTTTTAGTTTACGGACAGACCTAATAGAAAGAGATAAAGAATCAACAACAGAATTAAGATATTATATTTCAAGTTTAAATTTAGATATAGAATTATTTTCAAAAGCTATAAGAAATCATTGGAGTGTAGAGAATAAGTTACATTGGCACTTAGATTTTACATTTAGAGAAGATGATAATACAACAGCTAATAAAAATGCATTGTTCAATTTACAGTTGGTAAATAAATTTTGTTTAGGAGTACTAAACAAAGTCAAACCATTTTATAATAATATAAGTCTACAAAGAATAAGAAAGATAATGATGGCTAGTTATGAAGAAGAATTTATCAATCTTATACTGTATTTATCATTATCTTAAAACGTATTTTTAAAACTTAACTTTAAAAGAAGTCCATTATAACAGAACTTCTTAAATATTTATTAAATTTTTCATTTACTTAACCTGCATCTTTTTTATCATCAACGTGTTGATAGTTTGGTACATTTCATATTTTTTTTGACTTTTTTTCAATATCAAAATTAAATTTCGGAGTGTCAATTTTAAGATTTACCCCCTCTTTTTGAAAAACACGAACTGGAGTAAGCAAAAAAATCTTTTAAAAATCGATCAATTTTTAATTTTGTGGGATGTTTGACATGTACTTCTACCTATGCTCGTATTGGATTTAGGAGCAGGATTTATTTGGTGTCTGCCTACACTTCTAAGAAAAGGAGGTGAGGCTCATTATGAAAACCAAAACTTTCATAATAAAAGTGTTAAAGCACATTTGTGTAATATTGCACTTAGTCATAGTATTAT
>CARDEQ010000122.1:0-4674 GCA_948958005.1 uncultured Clostridia bacterium | reverse complement strand
TTAATTTATCATTTGCAGCTAGCTTTTTATTTAGTTCATTATCTATAAATTCTACTGTTAATGCCATTATTTTGCTCCTATTTCATTAAAACTTTTCCCTCTATATTTGTATCTAATAAGTTCACAATTTTTTTGTTCCTATTGTATTTTTTAATTTTTGTTGACTTTTCTATAGATTCTAGTGTATAATATATTTAGAAAGCAAGACCACAGATATGTGGTTGCCGAAATATTAGATAAGACGGCACACGCTCTGCAAAGCAAATGTGCCGTCGTTTTTTATTGTTTACTCGTCCACATTATGTATATAATACACAACAAGGTTAAGTTAATGATTACTGATATACTAAATCCTAAAAATAGGAATGTTAAAACTCTCATCATCCAACCGCCCCCCTTCTCTCGATAAGTAATCGAGGTTAAGAGGCAACTAACACATCTGCAAATCTCACTTTCATATTGTATTCTATACTATTTTTTGATAAAAGTCTACATTTTTCTATTAAATTATTCTCATTTATTTACTATCTCTGCTATATCAAGTGATGGATAAACGCAGATGCAGCAAGGTCTCTTTGTATGTATTTCTTTTGAAATATATTTTTTTGTTTCTATAATTATTATAACTCTTTCACTTTTCGATACTTTATCAATATTTTCAAACAATGGTTCTATTTCTGCTTCTTTTATCGCTATTATATCATAGGTATAAAAATCTGTTTTCATTGTTACATTTGCAGGATGTTTTGCCTTTTTTACTACTGCATTTCTGTCTAAATAGTTCATAACTACATCGAATGCTACTATGATTCTGTTATTTACTTCTTTTCCTTGATATTTCAATATGTTAGTATTTTTTTCTTTTGATATTGCCTTGCTTGCAATAACACAATTTATATCATTTTCAGTGCATTTACATAGTTTTAAAATATGTTCTTCCCTTAATGCTCCAAAATCCCAAATTAATTTTGCTATTTCTTTTTGTTTCTCAGTCATTAACATCACTTCCAATTACTTTAATTATAGAACTATAAATTTTCCTTTTTTCAGGAAGTATTTTATAAATCTTAACTATTACTTTTTCTTTCGGTAGTGGTGGCCTATCAAGCCAAGTAGGAAGTGTGCATACTGTATCTACACCTTGTGCGATATTTGCAAATATTCCGTTTTTGGTATAACCTGTAATACTTGCTAAATATTCGCCTTTTTCTGTAAAATTTGCTCTAATATTTTTAAATGGATCTTCTAATAATTCTTTTACAGATATTTTCATGTTTTGATTTTCTTCAGATATTTCTTTAATTACTATTTTTATTGGTTCGTTTATTTTATAAATTTTAGAAACATCTTCAATATACCCATATTGCAAATCTTTTGCATCAATTAAAAAATCTATACCCACACATTCTAACCTTATATACTTTTTCCAAACTCCTATAACTTTTCCGTATATTTTATCCCCTACTTGTAATTTTTTTAAATTGATTTCTTTTAGTCGCTGCATTGCTTTTATTCTTGAGCCTACCGCTTTCGATGTTTCTTCATCCGTTTCCATTACAATAAATTTTATCTCTGCTCCCATCATATTTCTAATTACGTTCTTTTCATTTTTGCCGCCTACTATCATTTCTGTAGCTGGTACTAACACTTTTATACCTTTCAAATCTACACTAGCACAAACCATTTGATCGTCCCTCATTTTTTCTACTTCTATTGAAACTATTTTCCCTGTTAAAATTTTCCCTTTTTCTTTAGAAGAATTAACATTTTGCCATATTATTTTTTCTTGTAATTCCTCTGTCATAATTTTCACCTTCTTTTCTAAAAAAATAAAGCTATAAGTAATGTCTTATAACTTTTAAAAATCTTTAAAACTGTATTTTTTCTTTTCTTCTTGCATCTTCTTTTGTGTATTTTCTATTCCTAAATTTTCTTTGAATCGTTTTCTTTGCTCCTCTATTGTTATATCTTCTAATTTGTGAGCTTCTTCATGTTTTGAATAATCATATTTTTTACATTTAATAGGTTTTCTACCTCTCTCTATTATAATTTCTATATTGTTGTCTAATTTTATTAATTCATCTGAGTTCATTAGGTTTCTTACACTTGTTCCTATGTTTTCCATACCATAAGTAAATTTGCCATCAAAACCGAGCTATTTTTCTTATTGAATTTGTTTTTACTGTTGCAACTCCTAATAATTTAGTTATGTATTCGGCTGTTAGCATATCTCCGGCAACCGCATACATATTTTTGTATCTGCATTACCTAGAATCTCTTGCCAAACATCATTATCATATCTGTTTTTTAGTTGTGCTATATTTTGAAATATCATAAATATATTGATTCCTCTGCTTCTTGTTGTCGCTAGTTTTTTTTCGAAATCTACTATTCTTCCGAATATTTGTAAACTCGTCTAACATAAATACAGTTTCAACTTTTAATCTACCTTCTGAGTTTTCATCTGCTTGTTTTATTAGTTTTATAAATAGAAATGAGAAAAATAATGTAGATAAGAAATCAAATGCACTATTCGTATCACTTGTAACTACAAATACGCAAGATTTTTTATTTCCTATATTTTCAAATTTTATTTCATCCTTATTCGTAATATTTCTTATTTTATCAGTTTGAAATATCTGTAATCTTGTTGCAAGACCTGTAACCACACTTTGTTTTACTATGTCTGTTGCCTGCGCATATATGTTATAGCTTAATCTTGTAGGACCATCTGTGTTTTCAAATATCCTATCGATTTTATTTATGTTTCCACTTGCCAGAATATCATAGATAAAACCCATATTTTTGTTTTTCTCTGTTTCATAGTTAATTACGTACAACAGTAATGCTTTTAGTAAATTTTGTTCTCCTCTGTTCCAAAACTCATCTCCGCTCGCTTTTCTATTTAGCTGCGTACCTTCAATAACTATTTGAGAAAATATTTGAGCATCAGTTTCGTCCTCAACAAATTTAATGAATCTTGTACCATGTGAAAAATTTGGATTTACTAAATTGAATACTTTTACATCATAGTCCTTACTTTCAAGATATTTTGCTAGTTTTCTATAAAGTTCTCCGTTTTGGATCAGTAACAACTAAGCTCATATTTATTTCAACTGCTTTTTGTAATTTTTCTTGTACTAGTTCAATACAATTAGGTATCGCAAAGCCTCTTGACTTTCCGCTTCCACTAGAGCCAAATACAGCAATATTTTTATTCAAATATGTATTTATTGGTAGGGTGATAACTTCTCCATCTTCTGTTTCTCCAAGTATTATTCCATCTCTTTTTCCTATACTTAAATATTCTTGTATTTCTTTTTTAGTAGCCCAATTTGCTGTTCCAAAGGTTCCGGTCTTTTTCTTTAAAATTTATTCCCTCTACCTCTATTTTTGCATTTTCTTTTGTTATTATTAGATTCTTTACAATTAGTATAATAACTACATTTATTATTAGCCAACTAATTAATATGATTCCATTTCTAAATACAACCGTAAACAAATTAAATATGTTTATATCTATTGTATTTAAGTTTGTTCCAAAGCTCTTTTCTAACAGTTTCAAAAAACCATTTATAATTGGTACTAAGACAATATACGATAGCAAAAAAAATAAAGCTATTTTGCTTTTTTTATCTTTCATCAAATATGCCCCCTAACCAATTATCTAATTCAATAAACTTTACGTCTTTTATTAATATTTCTCTTATCTTCTCTGTATTTTCTGATAGTGTTATAATGTTTATTTTCTTATCTTCATTTGTCTTTTTATTAAAAAATACATTTAATTCATGTAATTTTTCTGTATCTATAAATGGCATTAAAATAATATAATCTTTATCTTCTGTCATATAATTTGCTTTTCCCCAATTTGATAATAGTATTTCTCTGTTATCATAAATTTTCTTTATTGTTTCATAGATTTCTAAGTTTATAAGCTCTTTTAGAATTTGCAAATTTCTATTTGTATATTTTATTACAACTGTTGATTCCTTTCCAAACACATATTTTTGATTTTTACTCAATAGTTCTAAATTTTCCATAAAGATTATTACATTTTTATCTGCTGTCATCTTCTGTATGTCATTTATTACTTGTGTTATATATCCTATTTGTTTATCTTTTGCAATATAGTATATATAAGTTTCTTTCTCCTGGTATATCATTTTGCCTAAGTATTTTCTTCCTCTATTTGTAAGTTCATTACTTTCCTTAAGATTCCAACTTGCTATAAAATCAATATCACTATCTATTGTAATTCCTGCTATTTTTGCTATTTCTCTCATTCTTTCCATATATTCTTTGCTTCTACATTGAAAGCTGTAATCATATCCAAACTTCCTTACAAGTTTTGTCCCTTTATCATCTAGCTTAATATATAGCTTGTTTACTCTTCTTATATATCTTTCTTTTTCTAATACCTTAAGCCTTTTCCTATGATAATCCTTTGCCTTATATATTCTCTTACAGTCTACTCCAAACATTAGCTTATACTTTCCTAAGAATGTTAGTACCTCTATATCTTTACCGTGTTAATCTCACCTTTGCTCCTTTCCTGCATCAATGACATTATACACACTCTTTTTTTCTCTTGTACCCCTTACACTGTTTTACCCCCTTTGACCTTGACACAATTTAATTTTTAGTTTTGCTTTATTTTTGAGTTTTTTGAAT
>CARDEQ010000121.1:0-4693 GCA_948958005.1 uncultured Clostridia bacterium | reverse complement strand
TCTTGCAAAATATATTTCGTCGAAGTATACTGAGTTCATATATCCTATTACTTCTGGAACTACATCCTGCTCGTCTATTACTTGTTTATCTTTATTATCCTCTGCCTTTAATTTTAAAAGGTTGTCATTTTCGTCATATAAAGCTATTTCTCCAATATAGCTTTCTTTTGAGTTTGCTGTTATTTTTAAGTATTTTAATTCTTCATTGATTACTGTATCCTCCCATAAGAATACATATTTATCTTTATATGTTGTTATTATTTCATAATTTATACCATCTTTTGAGCCATATACAGAATAGTTACCTGTTTCTGCTCCTGAATAATGTCTCATTTTTAATATATATTTCGCTTCCCCTTCTAGTTCTATTATTATGCTATTATTTTGCCTCATTTCAGCAAATGTTTGAGGGTTTTTTGTGCTTCCTAAATTTATAAATGAAATGATTGTATAAATTAGTACAATTATTCCCAATATTATCCAATCACGTTTTGTCATTTTTCTTGTATTGTCAGAAAAAAATTCTTTTAGCTTTTTCATAAATTCCTCCATATATAAATTTTATCTTTTAATATTAAATCATATTTTGTCAAACTTTGCAACACAATATATTAAATTTAAGCCTTATATCATGACTCTTAAAAGTTATAGTGTTTTGCAGCGTAAAGAATTGAGGTAATATATATTTTTTAACTAATACCAAAAAACATATATTACCTCAATTCCTTTTTTTATTATTAAATTCTTTTGTCTTTTTTATCTAATTCTAGATATTTATCCTAAGTTTTCACTTATTTCTTGTGCTTCTTCTTTTGGCTTCTTAGGAGCTTCTACCTTTGGTGGAACTAGAGAAGAATAATTCTCTCCATCAAATACTTGCAAGTCTATCGTTCTTGTTAAAACGTCTGTATAACTGTATGTTGCGTTCCCTTCTTCTTTATCGTACTTTATTACAAATAGGTTTGGATAGGCTTTTTCTATTGTTGCTTCCTTCTCAAAAAATTTACTCCTACCTAATGCACCTTTTACTATTATCTTTTGTCCTTCTTTTTCTATAATATCTTCTCTTAAGTTTGAAATATCATCCCTGTAAATCATTTGATCACCCATTCTTTAAAGATAGGGTCATTATATCATCTTTGCCTATTAATGTCAAAAAAGATTGTATTTTGTAAAATAGCTTTTTTGATTGATTTTTATATACTTTCAGGGTTGTTTTTATGTTTTATTACATTTGTATTACAATTATATTACCGTTTTATTACTTTCTCTTTTTCCTTTGGCAAAGCTTCCTCCTACTCTCTTTCCTTCGTCATGTAATTCTGACGTTATATCTCTGGTTGTTATTATTCTATTTTGATCTGTTGTTGCAACTTTTTCTGCAACTACTAATGGATCCATAAAGTCTATTAATATTCTTGCAGGAGAAGATGCAAAGTTAGCCCCGCGAGGCCATAATTGCTTCGAAAAAGCTTTGGCATGCTCCTGCAAATATAACTATGTCTTTTCCTTGTGGTGTGGCACGTCTTGCCTCTATTACTGAGTTTATAAAGTATTTTGAGTTTCTATAATTATATATATCATCATAGTTCACTTTAGATTTAATCATAGCGTCATGTCCGAGTTATAATAATTATATCAGGATTATACCTTCTAACAAGAGAGCCTATCACTTGAGGTTGCTTATTTTCAGGGATATTCTTAACAATAGCTCTAAGACCAAGTTTATTATAATATCTCTGCGATTTTTGGGTATATCTTTTATCTCCATCTAAATGCAATATTAATGCATTGCTTGCAAGGCTTCTTTGAGTATTTTGGTTTTTGAAAAATATATTTTTGGCTGATTTGGTAAGTCTTTGTTTAAGCTTTCCTTCCATCCCCTGCCTAAAAAGTTCCTCTTCTTTTTTTTCTACTTTTTCTAAATCCTCTAATTCAGCATCAGCTTCAATCCTATAATGTACGCCGTTTTAATATTGCATAGGATTTTCCATTCTTAACCTTTATAATTCTATCAACAAAAAAAATAATATCCTTGCCATAGGACTTTCTTCCAACTATATCTCCTTTTTTTATTTCCACTTTTCCCACCTCTATGTATATTATGAAAACATGCATAGAGATGTTCTTTTCCACTATGATAATGGTTTTGGTAAAATAGTACAAATAAAAAGGATAATATATTTTAAGGCTCTTCCATCCATAATAGAAGAGCCTTAAAATATGCTATCCTTTTTTCAAATTCCGTCGTTCATATTATTTTCTAACATTATTATTGCTTTTTCATTTTAGGTTTTGCAACTAGCGATGCTATATATCCGAAAAAATATTGCTGCTGCAATTCCTCCTGCTGCTGCTTTTATCCCTCCTGTAAATGCTCCTAGTAATCCTAATTCCTTTACTCCTTTGATGGCTCCTTTTGCTAGGTTTGCACCAAAACCAGTTAATGGAACGGTTGCTCCAGCGCCTGCAAATTTTATGATATATTCATAAATTCCTAGTCCACCGAAGCACTGCTCCTAGTGTTACAAATAGTACTAGAATTCTAGCAGGAGTTATTTTTGTTTTGTCGATTAAGACTTGGGCTATCACACATATAATTCCTCCAACTATGAAGCACCAAACATAATCCATTATATCTAAGCTATCGAAAAACATATTTTATCTCCTTTCTATCCCTCAAGATTTTCAATAGATACTGCATGAGCAATTCCGAGGAATACTTTCTCCTTGCTGAGAAGATGTAGAATTCATTAAAGCGCCAGTTGCAACAAGTAGAATTTTATTATATTTTTTCTGTTTAAGCTCATTAAAAAGATACCCAGAAAATACTGTCCCACAGCACGCACAACCGCTACCACCAGAGTGAGTATCTTGTGCCTCTTTATCAAATATTAAAACTCCGGCAATCATTATAATTTGGTCTTACATTGTAGCCATAGGTTTGCATCATGTCACAAAGTATATCTTTACCTATATGTCCAAGGTCACCAGTTACAATTAAATCATAATAGCTTGGTTTTCTTCCTGTATCTTTAAGATGTGCAATTATAGTGTCTACTGCTGCTGGTGCCATTGCTGCACCCATATTATTTGCATCTTTTATACCCATATCTACAATTCTTCCGAGGTGTTGCATGTGTTATATATGGACCATTTCCTGAAGAAGAAACTATCCCACATGCTCCACCTGTTACTGTCCATTGTGATGTCGGTGGTCGTTGGTTTCCTAGTTCAAGTGGAAATCTGAATTGTTTTTCTGCACTACAAAAATGGCTAGATGTCGCAAAAAGTGCATTTTTTGCAATACCGCTTGAGGTTATAATGCTTGATAAAATCATTCCTTCAACAAAGGTTGAGCAGGCTCCAAAAATTCCAAAATACGGAATAGAAAATGAGCGAATTCCAAAGCTTGCAGAAATACATTGGTTTAATAAGTCACCTGCAAAGCAATAGTCAATATCGTCTGATGGAATTTTAGATTTATTAATCGCTAGACTAATACTTTCTTTGATAATCTTACTTTCTGCTTTTTCCCAAGTCTTTTCCCCCCAAAATTCGTCGTTTAAACAAGTATCAAAATATTTTGCAAGTGGTCCTTGAGCTTCTTTGGGTCCTACGATAGACGCTGTTTCCAAAATACTTGGTGGAGTATCGAATTTAATTGTTTGTTTCCCTAGTTTTTGCATAAATTCCTCCTTACTAAACCAAAGTCACAGATTGAGTATTAAATATAAGATAGATAATTCCGCACTAAAATAGACGCAGAAATTCCAAATACAAGCACAGGTCCTGCAACAGTAAACATCTTTGCCCCTACTCCCATTATATAACCTTCTGATTTATACTCTATGGCTGGGGAAACTATTGAATTAGCAAATCCCGTTATTGGAACTAATGAACCGAGCTCCTGCAAATTTTCCTATTTTATTAAATAGATTTAATGAGGTTAAAAATGCACTGATGCCTATTAAGATAATCGAAGTAATCGTACCGAGAAGCCTCTTGGTCAAAACCTCTAAATTTACAAAAGTCTAGTATCAATTGTCCTATACAACAAATTACCCCTCCTACCCAGAATGCATTAAAACAATTTTTAATAATTGGAGAATTTGGGGATTTTTTATTGACATAGTCTTGATATTGTGCATTTGTTTGTATTTTATCCATAACTTAATTAATCCTCTCTTTCTCTATCAATAGTAAAAACTAAATCTAAATCTACGTAGAATTCTGCAAGTTTTTTACCAGAAATAGTTGCTCTTTGCTCTAAAATTTTAACTGATGTTAGGTAATCAATTGTTTTAGATGCTTCAGCAACTGCTTGAACTATTGCGTCCTTCCAAGAAACATTTGAAGTACCTGTGATATATAAATGTTTTTGTGATGCCATAAATTTCCCTCCTTTCAAGCAATTATTTTTTATGTATGCTTATTATTAGTAAAAATACAAAATTTATGCAAATATTTTTTAATGTGCTATAAATTGCTTGATTTTAAGCTTTTTTTGTTGTATAATATATGTCAACCTTTGGTTGGTATGAGGATGGGTATTTTTTTGCCTATCTTTATATAATTATTCCTTTAAGGAGGGTTCTTAAATGAACTACAAGTACGAAGCTTTCTTGGATGCGGAAGGTCGTGATGTGAACGATCCATCACGTTATCTGCCTCCGCGTGACATTTCCCAAGA
>CARDEQ010000120.1:2095-4717 GCA_948958005.1 uncultured Clostridia bacterium | reverse complement strand
AAAAGAAGCTATATATGGAGAAATTAATAAACTAGAATATGCAACTTCTAAAAGTGAAAAAGTACTTGAAAGACCAGTAGCAATAAAAAGAGTAAATACAAATCCAAAAAAAGAAGATACAAGTGCGAATGTGGCTAAAGAGAATCTAATGATTTTATTGCTTATAAATTGCAAGCAAGAAGTATATGAAATGATTAAAGCTCATATTAAACCTGAAGATTTCAAAAATGAACAAAATAGAAAAATTGTGAAAATTTTGTATGAAGAATTGGAAAAAGGAGATATTAGTAATGTGATAGGTCTTTTTCAAGAGGCAGACGAACTTCTAAGTCATGTTACGTACATATTATCGAAGGAGCTTGATGTAACTGATGTTAACAAGGCTGTAAATGACCTACTTGCAAAGTTTTTAAAAGAAAAATTGCAGGAAGAAAAAGCAGAAATATTGAAAAAATTAGTATCAAGCGATTTAAGTGAAGAAGAATCGAAGCAGATAGGGGATAGGCTAAAGGAAATCAGTAAGAAGCTGGTTAGTTTAAAGTAAAGGAGGCAAGAGGAGGTATAATGAGCAAAGAAAAAATCAATAAGACGCGGAAAGAAGAAGGAAGATACAAAAGCTAATGCAGAGCCTAAAGCAGTAAGTGAAAAGAAAACTACACCTAAAAAAGTAATTTCTGAGGAGAAGCTCGAGAAAAAAGTAGTGAATGAAAAGACAAAAAGAATGGCATCTGAAAAGAAAACAGAAGTAAAAGATATAGAAAAAGGAGAACCAAAGCAGGAAAAAGTTAAAGAAGAAGCAGTAATATCAACTGATAAGGATAAAGTTAGCAAGATTTTATCTAAGGCAAAAGAAAAGGGAAGCATAACATATGGAGAACTTGCATCTGAACTTGAAGACGTAAATCCAGATGATATTGATAAGGTGTTTGATGCCTTTGAAGAGATTGGCGTAGACTTACTTAAGGACGACTTCGAGGACGTTGAGCCTGACATCGATGATTTAGAAAGCATTGAAGAGGTAGATATTAGTGATGCAGCAATAACAGATTTTGATGGAATTAATATTGATGACCCTGTTAGAATGTATTTAAGGGAAATAGGAAGAATTCCACTTCTTACATATGAAGAGGAGTTAGAGCTTTCCCAAAAAATAATTGAAGGTGATGAGGAGGCAAAGCAAAAGCTTGCTGAATCTAACCTTAGACTAGTTGTAAGTATTGCTAAAAAATATTTGGGAAGAGGAATGTTGTTTTTAGATTTAATACAAGAAGGAAATATGGGGCTTATTAAGGCCGTAGAAAAGTTTGATTACGAAAAGGGATTTAAGTTTAGTACTTATGCGACTTGGTGGATTAGACAAGCTATTACTAGAGCTATTGCAGATCAGGCTAGAACTATAAGAATTCCAGTTCATATGGTAGAAACGATAAATAAACTAATTCGTACTTCAAGACATCTGCTTCAAAGATTAGGACGTGAACCTACTCCAGATGAACTTTCCGCTGAGCTTGAAATGCCTATTGACAAGGTTATGGAAATACAAAAAATTGCGCAAGACCCAGTTTCTCTAGAAACACCAATAGGAGAAGAAGATGACAGTCACTTGGGTGATTTCATACCAGACGATGATTCACCAGCACCTCAGGATTCTGCCGCTTATACATTGTTAAAAGAACAATTGGAGGATGTTATGAATACTTTAACACCAAGAGAAGCAAAGGTATTGAAGCTTAGATTTGGTCTTGAGGATGGAAAAGCTAGAACTCTTGAAGAGGTTGGAAAGGTATTTGAGGTTACAAGAGAGAGAATTAGACAAATAGAAGCAAAAGCACTAAGGAAGCTTAGACATCCGAGTCGTAGTAAGAAGCTTAGAGATTACATGAATTAGTCTTTCAAGAAGAAAGGATGAGACATATGGCAAAAGATAATAAAATAACTTTACTTGGGTGTGATAATGTAGAAACACCAAGACAAGTAATTGAGACTGATAAAGACACAGCAAGAAAGAAAGCATTCTTAGCTGCATATGAGAGGACAAAGTTAATTGTACCAGAGCTTTTCATTAAAAAGAAACCAAAAAATACATCAGGAGCTTCAGGAGGAAATGGACTTTCACAAAAGATTACTATAACTACTGAGGTTGTAAAACTTGAAACCAAAGACAATCAAACTAAGGAATTAGAGGGAGATAGGGAAAGAGAATAATAAAGAGAGTGTCCTAGAAAAGAGATAAGAATAGATGATATTGTTCATTTATTCTTATTTTTAGTTAAATAAAAAAGTGCAAGAGCTTCTTGCACAGTTTCCTGGTAGCGAAGGAGAGGATCGAACTCACGACCTTTCGGGTATGAACCGAACGCTCTAGCCAGCTGAGCTACTTCGCCATAAATATTACTTATATATTATAAATGCATATTTCGGATTTGTCAAGTATGATTGACAAAATTCTTTTATTTTGAGCTATTTATTTTTCTTCTCTTTAGGGATTATGATTTTTTTATCAGGATTTTTATCTATTTTAGGTTTATCAGGATGTTCATCAAATCATAAAACATTGGATGGAAAATATGTATCTATTTACAATGAAACAAGCTATTTAATTTTTAATAAAGATGGTTCTTT
>CARDEQ010000120.1:0-2085 GCA_948958005.1 uncultured Clostridia bacterium | reverse complement strand
TGTAGAAACAGGAGAAATATTAAGCTCGTCTCCATTTCCCTTAACAACCTCTATATTTTTCTTTTCCTTATTATTAGAATTCATAAAAAAACCTCCGAATCATTATAACTAAATAATATCACAGAAAATTGAAATATGTCAAGCTTTACAAACAATTAGAATTTTAGAATAAACTTTTATGGTAATTTTAATGAGCCCAAATATAAGAAATTCCATATTGCGATAAAATCCGCATTATGATATAATTTAAACTAGTATAAAAAAGGGAGAGAAATCATGTATCTAAAAAAACTAGAAATGCAGGGGTTTAAATCATTTGCGGATAAAACGGTTTTGGAGTTTATTCCTGGAATTACAACTGTCATAGGACCAAATGGGTCAGGAAAGAGTAATATTTCAGATGCAATAAGATGGGTGCTTGGAGAGCAAAGCATGAAGTCACTCAGAGGTATTAAGTCTGAAGATGTTATTTTTTCTGGTACACAAGCGAGGAAGTCACTCGGATTTGCTGAGGTTTCTTTAATTTTTGACAATCAAGATAATAGGCTCCCAGTAGAATATACAGAGGTTACAGTTACAAGGAAGTTATACAGGAGTGGTGAGTCGCAGTATTTTATTAATAAAACTCCTTGTAGACTTAAAGATATTATAGAGCTTTTTATGGATACAGGTATTGGAAAAGATGGATACTCAATTATTGGGCAAGGAAGAATTGACGAGATTTTGAGTAATAAGTCTGAGGATAGAAGGAATATTTTTGAAGAGGCAGCAGGTATTGTTAAATATAAATCGAGAAAACTTGAGTCAGAGAAGAAGCTTGAGAGAACTAAGCTTAATCTTCTTAGAATTAATGATGTTTTGTCTGAAATAGAGCAGAATTTAGAGCCTTTAAAGCTACAAGCTGATAAAGCAAAAGAGTTTTTAAATTTACGTGAAGAACTTAAGCATATAGAGGTTGGCCTTTTTCTTCATAATATTTCTGTATATAAAGAAAATCTAGAGAAAATAATTGGGGATGAGAAAATTTTAAATGGTCAAAATACTGATGAGGCTATGAAGCTTGAAGGTCTAAATGAGTTAAAGCAGAGCTTGAAGACGGAGCTTGATAATATAACTTGTGAGATTGAGGATATACAAAATTCAGGAGCTTTGAATTTACAGGAAAAGGAGAAATTTAATTCTCGGTATTAATGTTTCTAATGAAAGGTTAGAGAATAATAAAGAGAATTTTTCTAGATATGAAAATGAAATTGAAGAGTTGAGAAAAAGAATAGAAGAACTTGAAAAGGAAAAGGGACAAAAACAAGAAAAGAAAGACAGACTTTTTGCAAATAAGGAGAAGTTTGAAAAGGAGCTGAAGGAGAAGGAAGCAGAGCTTGCAGAGCTTATGTCAAAGCTTACTGAAAAAGAGAAGGAAATTGAGAAGAAAAAGGTGGAGACAGAGAAATTTACTGATGAAAAGTATGAAAAGTTGAATGAGATTAGTATTCTGGATACTACAAATGAGAATATTGATAAAAGACTTAAAACCTTGAGGTATGATATGCAAGTGGCTATTTCGGAGCTTGATAGTACTAATATGACAAGACAGGATTTAAGTAATGTATTTTCTGACATAGAAGATAAGAAAAACAAAATAACAAATCAAATTGAAGAAGCTAACAAAAAAAGAGAAGAAGAGGAAAAGGTATTAAAGGAATATACTAATAATATAAATAATTTGCAGTCTGAATATAGAATTAAAGAGTCAAAACTTAAGTTTTTAATTGAAACAGAGAAGGAAAAAGATGGATATTCTAAAGCAGTTAAGTCTTTGCTTCTTGCTTGTGATAGGGAGCCGCAATTAAAGAAATGTTCAGAGGGAGTTTTAAGTGAATTAATTTCGGTTGATAGTAAGTACCAAGTTGCAATTGAAATGGCACTTGGAGGTGCTCTTCAAAATATTGTTACAAATAATGAACAGGCTGCTAAAAGATTGGTAGAGTATTTAAGAGAGAATAAATTAGGTAGGGCATCTTTTTTACCTATTACTTCTGTAAAAGGTAAAAGATTAGAAAAGCTTCAAAAGGGTGGGGTACACTCTGA
>CARDEQ010000119.1:0-4718 GCA_948958005.1 uncultured Clostridia bacterium | reverse complement strand
GTTTACAGCTTACTTTAGCAGCAAAAGCACTATTAACTTTTGACAAAATACTTGAATTATTCATATAATAATTATATAATATAATAGTTTAAGAAAATAATCGGAGGAGACAAAAAATGACAAATGCAATTGAAAGTATAAAAAAATATAAAACCATCCACTTCATAGGAATAGGCGGAATTAGTATGAGTGGTATTGCTGAAACTATAAAAAGTTTAGGAATACATGTAACAGGTAGTGACTGGTCAAAGTCTGAAATTACAGATAGGCTTATTTCTCATGGAATAGATGTAACTATTCGGAAGTGATTTAGATAAAATAAAAAAATCAGATTTAGTAGTTTATACAGCAGCAATTGCAAGTGACGATCCAGAGCTTGTAGAGGCAAAAAAATTAGGTATCAAAACCTGCGAAAGAGCTGTATTCCTTGGAAAGCTCACAGAAAGCTTCAAAGAGACTATTGGTGTATCTGGAACCCATGGAAAAACTACTACTACTTCATTAGTTTCACTTTGCTTTATAAAAGCTGGCCTTGATCCAAATGTTCAAGTAGGTGCTATTTTAAATCAATTAGATGGAAATTATAGAATTGGAAATAGTGATTATTTAATACTCGAAGCCTGCGAATATGTAGAAAGCTTTTTACACTTCCATCCAAAAGCAGAAATAATAACAAACATAGATAATGACCACTTAGACTATTTTAAAAACCTAGAAAATATCAAAAATGCCTTCAAAAAATACATAAAGTTATTGCCAAATGATGGTTTATTAGTTATAAATGCGGATGATGAAAATAGCAAAGGATTATCAGAAATAACAACTGCAAAATGTCTTACTTTTGGTATAAAAAATAACGAGGCCAATTTTCAAGCTAAAAACATTAAATTTGATGAAAATGGATATGCAAGCTTTGATATATACAAAGACTCTGTTTTTCTCGATAACTTCAAGCTATCAATTTCAGGAATGCATAATGTACTAAATGCAACCGCATGTATCGCATTGTGTAATTATTATGGTATTCCAAATAAAGCAATTAAAGAAGCCTTTGATTGCTTCACAGGTGCACATAGAAGATTAGAATATAAAGGCTCCTTCAATAGTATCACAGTATTTGATGACTATGCACACCATCCAACAGAAATAAAAGCCACCTCAGATGCTCTAAATAGAAAACAATTTAACGAATCTTGGGTAGTCTTTCAGCCACATACATACAGTAGACTAAAAAATCTATTAGACGATTTTGCGGACGCTCTTCTAGACTTCGACCATATAATACTGACAGATGTATATGCTGCAAGAGAAAAAAATATTTTCAACATTACCTCAAAAGACTTAGCAGATAAACTAAATGCTTTAGGAAAACCTGTACAATATATCTCGAGTTTTGAAAATATAGTAAATTTTCTAAAGAAAAGCACAAAACCAAAAGACATAGTCCTTACCTTAGGTGCTGGAACAATAACAGATATAGGAGAGCTGTTGTTAAGATAACTTTAAAGCATTCGCTTAAAAAAGCAGAATGCTTTATTTTTTATTTAACTATTCATTTGTTTGACCATAAGCTCAGCAAAAACTGCATAACCGAAATTCTAAATCATTTACCATTACATGTGTCAAAGCACCAACAATTTTTCCATTTTGTACAATAGGGCTTCCACTCATTCCTTGAACTATTCCCCCTGTTTTCTCTAAAAGTTCAGGATCTGTAATCTTGATAACCATACTTTTATTATCAATATTATTGTTTGTATAAATCTTTTGTATTTCCACTTCGTATTCAGCTGGCGTCTCATTTTCAAGTGTAGAAATAAGAGTTGCCTTTCCTTGTTTTATCTCACTTCTTAGTGCAACAGGTAATTTCTTATTTGTTTTTAAGGAAATAGAGCCTGGAGAATTTAAAAGTCCATAAACTCCAAAGTTGGTATTTTTATAAATTGTACCTATTGTGGGTCTTCCTTCTATTGAGCCTTGAATTTTTCCGTGGACTTCCTTCTTTTCCTTTGATTACAGATAAAATATTTGCATTTACAATCTCTCCTGAACCTATTTCAACCAATTCCTCTGTATCACTATCAATTATCCCATGTCCTAAGCTTGCAAATTTTTTACTATCAGGCTCATAAAAGCTTGCTGTACCAACTCCTGCTGCTGTATCACGCACCCAAAGTCCTACTTTATATGAATTATCACTTGCCTTAACTGCTTTTAAATTCGCACTTACCTCCTCTCCATCTCTCAAGCAAACAACCTTCATAGACGCTCCCTTTGCCTCATTTATACAATTAGTCAAATCATTTGTACATGTAACATCTTTATCATTTATCTCAACAATTATATCTCCCTCTAAAATTCCAGAGCCCTCATAAGGCTTGTATCTTTCCATATCTTTTCCAGTTATTTCAGACATTCCAACAACTAATACTCCATTGGTATAAAGCTTCACCCCAATTAGACTTCCAAGAGGAACAACTTCTGCATTTTCAATAACCTCTACATTTATTTCTTTTACTTTAAACCCGAGGAAGGAAACCTTCAAATTTAACTTTCCTGTATAATCATTATCGACTGGATTGGAAGAAACTGTAATAGTTTTATTGTTTTCGAGCCTTTCAATATTGGGATTACTTGAAAATTCCGTCTCTATATTTACCCCTAAAATTGTTCTTAAATTTAATGTCTCACCTTCAAATAAAATGACATTCTCTGGCAAATTTGTTATATTTGATATATATATTAAAGCTATAACTAAAAAAACTAATATAAACGCAATATACGCTCTATTTATATACTTTTTCATTTTAATACCTTCTTATTTTTTGAATTCGATTATATTATAACCAAATACAAAAAAATAAAAACAAGCAGAAAATTCCTAAAAAAAAACTTGAAAATTTTTAAAATTTTCAAGTCTGTTTATTTATTACCAATCTCCAAAAGGAAGGGGTCTACTCTTACTTATAAAACCTGTCTGTTTATAATTTACTAAGGCTAATTTTTCCTTTATCAAAGCTCTAAAATAAGCCTTTTTTCTTTTATCTAAGTAATAATTACTTATACGATTTTCCTCATAATATTTTTCTGCATATTCAAACTCTGCTGGAGAGCTATTAACAGTACAATAATAACAAGCAAGTCTTCGCATTGGATCATCAGCTGGGATGTCTTCATCTTTTTTTATATCATAATTGTATTTAAACCTAGTTTTATAATACCCTACAAAATTTTCTCCTTTAAGCTGTGGGCACCAAATTCTATGATATCTTCCGTCTGCATCTTTTCCTTCTCCCAAAAAGAATTGGTCTGTTCCTCTAACTGTTTCCTTATTTTCTGTACTAACTGCAATTGTATAGTCATTATATACAGTTGTTCCAATTGGAATGCCTTGCATAAATGCTATAAAACATACGTTATTTAATATCAAATCCCAATCTTCACCTTTTAATTCTGGCATTTCATATCCAAAAATATACATAGATTGTATCAAATTCTTAGTAAGACTATTCTTTATAACGTCATATTTAGCACTATTAAAATCAGAGGCAGCTTCTGGTAAAGCTGAATTTATATTAGCTCCTACTTTTTCCACTTTTAACTCTTTTATCTCATCTGTTCCAATCTCTACTATCTTTTCATTAAACCATTCTGTAAAAGCCCAAGCCTCCTTGTAATATTTATCAACCTCTCCTCCGTCGCCAGGAGTACCACCAAAATCAGAAATTTTCGCATTTTTCTCGCCCTCTGATGTAGGAACTATCTCCAAATATCCTGATCTTGATTCATATTTTCCATCAGTTTTATTATAATAATAAGCAGATATAAAATTATCTAATGTAAAATTTATAGTAAGCATTTTAGATTTAGCAGTATTTTGATATTCTTTTACATAATGAACATACGACTTCAATTCGTGTGTTGTAGATATTTCTCTCCAATAGTTATCTCCATCTGGCTTAATAATAGTGTATGGTTCTCCATCAGCAGGTGTTATGGTTTCTGTTTCTACCTCCCAAGCTCTTTCGGTTGGAGAATAAATATAATATCCATCATACAAAGTGAAAACAAGTGCTGGTACATATGCCATAGCATAGCCTTTGCTTGAACCAGTCGCACCAAAGCTTGTCATCAAACTTGAAGAAAACATATTCAAAGCAGCTTGTATATCTCTCATTTTTACATCTGTAACATTTGAATAAGCATCATTTGTAGTATTTATCTGAAAAGCAACAATTGCTTCATGTGCAGCATTTATAAGCGAGTCTGTATATTGCGCCTTAAGTCTAGCTGCATCTACTTGAAAACCGATATACACACCTAATACAATAATTATTGGTAATGCTATTGCTAAAAAAATTAATATTAGATTTTGTAATTTCATATTATTTGCTTTCTCCTTTAGTAAAAAATGTCTTTATCCTATTAGTTTTAAACTTTTCAGATAAAGACGCTTTTGTTTTAAATTTATTTTCCAGTTCCTGTAACCGTTACTATTCCTGAATGAGATCCAGTTATACTATATGTATCATTTCCAGTTATACTATAAAGGAAATTTTTTAGCATTTGAGACAATGTGTTATTTGTATTTGTTGCAGTTACTTTTAAAAAGTCGCCTTCCTTCATATACTTAACACCTTTAGTATCTATTTCCTCCATTATTTGTGAAGTATATATAGAATAATATATATTCTCACCTCTCTTTTGTTCTGCTTGAG
>CARDEQ010000118.1:0-4753 GCA_948958005.1 uncultured Clostridia bacterium | reverse complement strand
GACATTATTAAAATTTTAGGAGGTAAAAATTGGAGATACATAGAAAGGAAGTGAATACATAACTATCCCTCAAAGGGTTGTAATAAGGGTTGGTAATTATTATATAAAATAAGTCATAGCAGCGTGAAATATAAGTAGCATAGGAGGACAGACTTGTTACCATAAACGGATGGGTTTATGCTTAGTTATGAAATATATAGCAAGCATAAGCTTCGGAAAGGATAGTCTAGCAATGTTATTACTACTCATGCAAAAGAAGTATCCTTTAGATGAAGTAATATTCTACGATACAGGAATGGAATTTCAAGCTATCTATGATACAAGAGATAAAGTACATAAATTATTAGAAGAAAATCAAATTAAATATACAGAATTAACTCCAAAGATTCCATTTCTTATTAAGATGCTAGAAAAGCAGGTAAATAAACAAAATGGAGAAAAACAATATGGGTATGGACTTTGTGGTGGAGCTTGTAGATGGCGGTACAGCAGAGAAAAATCAAGCAATAACCAAATACTTAAAATCGAATTATGGAAATGAATATAAAGAATATGTTGGAATTGCAGCTGATGAAATAAAGAGAATAAATAAGATGCAATTACCCAAAAAAATATTACCTTTAGTAAAATGGCAGATGAAAGAAAAGGATTGCTTGCAGTATTGTTATAAATTTGGATATGAGTGGCAAGAAAATGGAGTTAGACTATATGATGTATTAGACCGTGTAAGCTGTTGGTGTTGTTGCAACAAGAATAAAAAAGAATTAAATAATATGTTTTACTATTTGCCAAATTATTATTTGAAAATCATATCACTATTAAAAGAAATTAAGAAAAATAACAATAAAGACAGTATAGTGGTAAAAAAAGCTGAAGAATTTTATATGAAAATGCTTTGATATTACAAAGATAATTAAACATTTAGTAAAAAAGGAGAGAATATGAAAGTATTAAATAAAAATGAAAAAATAAGTGTGTACGGTAATTTAAGAATCAAAAGTATTAGTAAAAAGCAGGAAAAAAATATAGGTATTTCTATTAAGAATAAAGAAGTAAGTAAAATAGGTGATTACTTATATGATTTTTTGGAAAAACAATATAAGCAATTTAATTATAATTGGGATGATATTAGTAAGAAAATTAAGACCAATAAAATAATAATAGATAATAAAGTTATAAAACCTATTTTTTCTATAAATATATATGGTTATGTTGAAGACAGGTGTGGGATTCCAAGTGAAAATGGAAAAAGATATAATTTTAGTATTACAGAAATAGCGATGGAAGATTTCTTTGAAAGATTAGAGAAATTATATGATAACTATATTTACGAATTTGATACAGTAAAAAATGGATTAAAATTTGTAATCGAAAAAATAGAGATAAAATAGAAAGGAAAAGAAAATATGAGTGATAAATACAATATATTTATAGAATTACTGAATTTTAATAAAAAGAAATACACAGCTGAAGAAGTTTTTAAGGATTTTGTATCGTTATTTGCAATAAGTTTGAGTAATAAAGTGTTTTTTAATCAGAAAAATAGCGATATGTATCAAAAAATATATGGAAACTATGACAAAGGGGAACATTACATTTTCTATACATTATCGTCAGAGCTAACCAAATTATTTTGCAACGAAAAGGATCCAAGCGATATATTACGGAGAAATTTATCAAAAAATTACAAATAAAAGTTATTTGAGCTTAGTAAAAAATGAGACACTACAAAATAAAGTAGATAGAAAGTTGCAAAGTGTTATTAAAATTAATAATAAATTAAGAAATGGAGAAATATGTGATGTAAACTGTGGAAGTGGAACAAAAATACTTGCTTATGCAAGCACACTTAGAATCTTCAAGTTAGACTATAAAATAGATTTAGAAGTAACAGCTATTGATACAGATATTATTAATGTTTTTATGACATATATACAGCTATATTTCTTTGAAATTTCGGCAGTAGTAATATTAAAAGATAAAAATGAAGATAAAGAATTAATGAGGCTATATACAGATTCTTATGAAAACGATACATATAAGTCGATAGCTGCATAATATAAGAAATGTAAAAGGGGAAAGACAAGTCTTTCTCTTTTTACATATAAAAATTAAAAACGGAGGTATGGAAATGAATTTGATAAACGAAGTTCAAAAATTAGAATGCAGGATAAACTCAAAATTAGAAGATAATCATATTGAAATAAGGATTATAGAAAGCAAAGATGAGTATAAAGGAAAAATTATTATTCTAAAAGATAAAAAGGTAATTAGAGTATTTGCAATAAATATGATTTCTAGCTCGCAGATAGATATATACGAAAAAGATAAAATCTTAGAGCAAGGTTTATTTATAGACAATCTAGGAGCTTGGATTTTTAATTTATATAACAATGTAGAATATCTATATGTTTTCTATGGTGGAGAACTGAATCGAAAAGTATTTACTAAAGAAGGCATAAGCAAAATATCTATAGTTATAACACCAAATATGAGTGATGAAAGAAATAAAGGACTTACAGTACATAGAAAAGAATTAGATGAACAACCAAAAGTAGAAGGATATTTAGGACCAATGTTTGAAGAAATTGATTATGGAAAAATTTACTTAAGGTATGAAACACAAGAAATATACAATATGTTATCTGCATAAAAAGTAAATAAAGAGAGGAGAACAACGATGCAAAAAGATATATATGACTATATAAGCATTGTTAATGTTATTAATCAATTAAACTTAAAGAAAACATATATAAAAGGAAATTATATATATGCAATTTGCCCTTTTTGCCAGAGAGAAAACGAAAAAAATGGTTATCTAAAAATCAATACTATCAAGGATGTGTATATATGTAAAAATTGCGAAGAAAGTGGAAGTTCAATAGAGCTATATGCCAAATTGAATTTCATTTCTACAAAGGAAGCATTTAAAAGAATCTTAAGAGAAACACCAATATTAGAAGATAGACCTTACATATATAACAATCCAATAAAGGATGAGATGTATAGAGATATTATATATAGAGAGTTTTTGAAACTACAAACCTTAAATAATACGCATTATAATAAATTAAAAGCAATGAATCTTACCGACGAATATATTAAGGAGAATCATTTTAAAACAATTGAAAATAATCCTTATAAGAAAAAGAAAATATGCCAGAAATTACAAGAGCAGGGATTAAAACTAGATGGAATACCAGGTATGTTTCAAGATATAGATTTTAAATGGACTTATAAATCACATAACGGAATATTTATTCCTGTTGTATTTAATAACAAAATACAAGGTTTGAGAATCTTGCTAGATGATGAGTATAAGTTAGACACAGAGAATATTTGGTTTTCTAGTAATAACGAACATAATGGAACAAAAGCGAGTAATTGGCCGATGATACTAAAAGAAGAAAATAGTAATTGGATAAATATGTATAATGCTAATGAAACTCAAAGTATTATTATTGCTACAGAAATGATACTAGCTCATAAATTATTTAATAATACACATAAAACGGTTATAGGTATTCCGAATAGTGTAGATAAAGAAGTTGTTTTAAATATTGCGAAAAGGATGAATGTAGATAAAGTATTTTTATATGTGGATAAATGTAGTCTTTTACATTCTAATATGGCTATATTTAGCAATATCATAAATACATTAGAAGAACAAAATATAAAAATCGATTTTAGAATAGCATTGTCAGAGAAAGATATAGGAAAAGAACTAAATGAATATAAGGAAGAGAAAAGGAGAATTGCTTAAAGGAGGAGCAGCTTATTGAATAAAAAACAAGAGATAGAAGTATCAAATAAAATAATCAAATCACTTACAAATAAAGGATTTAAAATTAGTAAATACTATTCTAAGACTACTAAAAGTGTATATATAAAACTAGATTTTGGTGCTTGTGGAGGTATAAGAATCAGCGACCATAGGGGAAAGAAAAAATACCATTATAAATTTAACGTTATAAAAGGATATAAAGGACCAAAGCAGCTAAATGATGTAGGATATACAAGATTATTTTATAATTACTACAATACTGAAGAGCTTATAAACGATATTCAAAATGAAAAACAGGCTAAAATTAATAAATATGGTTTATATAATTATCATGAATTTATGAAAATAAATGCTAAAGATGATTTATATAAAAGATTTAAAAATGTAGCGTAAGAGATGGAGATATGTTCTATCTCTTATTTAATTTTATATTAGGAGGAATCAGAATGGAAATAAAAGAATTAGATAAAAGATTAATAGAAATAGCAAATTCATGTAGCTTTAATGGAAATAGAGGAGATTTAAGAAAAAAAGCATATGAAAGTTATGTTGAAATGATATTAAATTGGGAGATATCAGATAATAAGAAACAAACAATACTAAATAAATTATATGACAAAAATATGGAAATTTTAAAATACGAAGCACAGCATGTTAGTGTTATGGTAGCAGGACCAGCAAGATATGATGCGAAGAAATGGGACAAAAGTGATAAGATTCTTGAGTTGGAACATTACCTATATGTATGGATAAAGGAATTAGAAGAACAAATTAATACTTTTAAAGAAGATTCGAAAGACAAAGTACAGGAGGCTTTGCTAACAATAGAAAGATTATATAAACTAAATTTGGATCCAACAGCAGATATTATAAAATTAGCACTTATAAGTAATGAATCATTTATAAAGACGTATGAAAAGTATAATGAAGTCTTTAATTGGAGAAAGAATAGCAAAATATATAAATTAT
>CARDEQ010000117.1:0-4789 GCA_948958005.1 uncultured Clostridia bacterium | reverse complement strand
TTTCTACTTCTAATCTTTTTAAAGCTTGGTTTAAATGCTTTATGTCACTTCTATTTATAGAAATATTTGCTTCCTTCATATTAATTGTAATGTTTTCTATTGAATATAGCTCTACTAATTTAGTCTCAAAGCTTTTATTTATTGGTGCAATTTTTGCCTTAATGAAGGTTAATAACTATGTTCGAGACCTTATTGGCGGTATAAGTATCGATACTTATAATTCTATGTACAGTATTAGAAATATGCTTAAGCCAAAGTAAAAGGAGGTGATTAGGTATGAAATTTATTATTCCACAAAATTACGATTTTTCAAGTAAACTTTTTGGTATTATTGACTACTCGACTGTAATCTTTAATGTAATTTGGGACCTTTTAACTTTTTGTATAATTAGCTTTTTTGTTTCGAATCTTTATATTAAAATATTTGTAATGGTAATTTTATGTTTTCCTATTCTACTTTTTAGCATTATTGGTTTCAACCATGAAAATATTTTATATGTACTTTTATATATTATTAAATTTTTTACAAAACCTAAAATATATTTGTACAAATAGGTATTCTTTTCTTGTTTTTTTAGACAGAAAATGATATAATTTGACTAAAGCTTATCTTAAATAAAATTTATTAATTAACGTTAGGAGAATACTTATGAAACTAGAACAAAACGAGGAATCTTTCTTATTTGCAACAACAAAGATACCTGATATATTCTTTGCAGAATACCTCTCGGAGGCCTCTCGGAGATTTTATTAAGGTGTATTTATATATATTATTTTTATCTAAGCATAACAAGGACATTAATATAAATGACTTATCTAAAACTCTTTCTATTGCTTATCCTGTTATACAAGAGGCTTTAAAGTATTGGGAAGAGCATAGAGCTATTACTAAAAAAGGAACTGGCTTTATTGTAAATAATTTGCAAGAAATCGAGCTTCAAAGGCTTTATAAGCCTAACGTTTCTTTATCTGCTGAAGATATTGAAAGAAATGAAAAAAGTAACACTAGAGCAAGTCTTATCGAGACAATTAATAACTCTTTCTTCCAAGGAATTATGTCTCCTTCTTGGTATGCAGATATTGACTTGTTCTTTAAAAAATATAACTTTGATGAACAAGTTATGATGGCTCTTTTCACTTACTGCTTCCAACGCTCTGCACTTTCTCCTAATTATGTAAGAGCAGTTGCCTCTGCATGGGCAGCAGCAGCAGTTCATACCTTTAGGGATTTAGAGATATATACTCAAAAAGCTGATAACTTGCAAAAATCTTATAGTGCCATTCAAAAAAAGCTTGGTTTAAAAAGGTGTCTTACTGAATATGAACAAGGATATGTAAAAAAATGGACTGTTGACTATGGCTATTCTTTAGATATAATCGAGATTGCACTTAAGAAAACTGTTTCAAAAGCAAATATCTCTTTTGATTACTTAGACAAAATGATTACAGATTGGAATACAAGAGATTTAAAAACCTCTGATGATGTTCAAAATTATTTAGTTTCTGCTAAAGCTTTAGCACAAAACAAGAAAGATTTAGAGAAAAAAGTTAAATACAACAATTTCGAACAACGTTCATATACAAATTTTGATAGTTTATATGCTAATAAACAAACTTAGAAAGGATGAACTATTTTGAATAATTCTACTTTAAATACTTTATTAAAAGATTACGAAAGAAAAAAGGCTATTGCTGATTTAAATTTTGAAAAACAAAAATCCCAATTTTATAATTCACATCCCGAGCTTTCTGATTTAAAACATAAACTTGGGAGACTTGCTTTAGATATTTCTAAAGCTGTTCTTAGTGGAGATGTAGAATTAGAACAAAAACTAAAAACAGAATTTAATGATTTAAATTTAAAAAAGGACAATCTGCTTAAAACCATTGATGTTCCAAGACGGAGCTTTATCACCTTTATATGAATGCTCTGTTTGTGAAGATACTGGTTTTGCAAAATATAATAATGGAAAAAGTACACTTTGCAATTGCATAAAACAAAAAATATTCGATATTGATTTTAACAAATCTAATATTCGGAAACCTTGATAAAGAAAACTTTGATAACTTTAATCTAGATTTGTACTCAGATGAAATTAATGAAGCAGCATTTCATGCTAAAATTTCGCCTAGACAGAATATTCAAAATATCAGAGAGATAGCATTTAATTTTGTTAAAAATTTTGCTTCTCCTGATGAAAAGAATCTGCTTTTTACTGGTAGTACTGGACTTGGGAAAACATTTCTCTCTAATTGTATTGCAAAGGAAATTTTATCTAGTGGAAAAACTGTTCTTTATCAAACAGCACCTATCATGCTTGATAGCATTTTAGATTATAAGTTCGGAAATTCTTCTTTTAATGACGTTTACAATAACATCATTAATGTAGACCTTCTTATCATTGATGATTTAGGTGTTGAAGCTTTAAATTCATTTAAAATTTCTGAATTGTTTAATATTATAAATGCAAGACTTTTGTTTCAAAATAATCATATTACGAAAACTATTATTTCTACAAATTTGAACATGAATAATTTGCTTGATACTTATAGTGAGAGGATTTTCTCACGTATCGCATATTATTATAATGTGTGTAGATTTTTTGGAAATGATATTAGATTAAATAAAATAATGAATAATTAATTAGTTGCACCTTTCTACATTATGTCGAATATACTATTACTAGACATATTGATAGGAGGTGCTATTGTTTGAAGGAAATTTTAAAAGTTAATAATATAAAGAAAACTTATCAATCAAAAAATGGCGAAATTACTGCTCTTGACGGAATTTCATTTTCTGCAAATAAAGGTGATTTCGTTAGTATCATTGGACCAAGTCGGTTGTGGTAAATCAAGCTTACTTTCAATTATTTCTGGTCTTGAAAAGCAAACCAGTCGGAGAAATTTATATAGAGCGGAAAGCTTACACATGACATATCTTCTGAAATAGGATATATGCTTCAAAAAGATAGTCTTCTTGAATGGAGAACTATTTATAATAATGTCATGCTTGGACTTGAAATAAGGCATATTAAAACAAAGGAAAACGAAAATTATGTAATTAGCTTATTAAAAAAATATGGCTTATATGAGTTTAAAGACAAATATCCATCTCAATTATCTGGCGGTATGAGACAAAGAGTCGCATTGATTAGAACACTCGCCATTAAACCTAAAATCTTACTTCTAGATGAAGCTTTTTCTGCTTTAGATTATCAAACTAGAATGATGGTTACTAATGATATCTATCAAATACTTAGGGAAGAAGGAATTACAGCTATTATTGTAACTCATGATATTTCAGAAGGTAGATGTCAAAGTAGATACTATAACGAAAATGTTTGATAAAAAATTTGAATTTATAAAAACGAAAACAAAATATTGTGTTTTTGATAAAGCAAAAATATAAATAAATTTTTAGAAAATTGATAATCAAGAGCTCTCGGCTTAATGCTGAGAGCTCTTGATTTTAGCAAATGGAATTACCATTTTGCTTAAATTAATCAACCATAGTTATAGATATTGCTCTTGTTGTAGATTCTAAATCCACGACCTGTAAACTGCAGCTTGGAGCTTTCGTCAACAACACTGCACTTAAATTCTTTTGCTACGTTTCTGGCAATGTTGGTTCCAACAATTACGCCGTCATCAGGGTCATAGATGGTGTTGTTATAGAAATCAATGTTGCTCAAGGGTTGAGCATTATACTTGATGAAATCATCATCGTACACAATCTTTTTCTTGTTAAACACCATTGTGCGGTACTTTCCGCTTGGAAGCTGATAAACAAACAGCCACGATTTTGTTACTGGATCACGCTTGATTGCATATTCGCCAATTCTTCCAGAGTAGTCCATTTCAAATGTGTAGTCGGGTGTTGTGATAATCGCTGTTTTGGGATACATTGATGCAGAAAAAACGCTGCCGTCTTCTGCCGACTCAAATAGAGGATTGTATACTTGTCCCAAGTATGTGGGCATGTTCCCCTGCTGAGTAACAGCGAGTTTTACCAAATTATTGCCCTTATCGACATAGTACAGATGCTTATCGCTTATAAGTGTGTTCGTCTTGTGCATACGTTCGATAACTGCCATTCTTTGGTCTTGAGCATCATACACCTCAATTGTGTCATCATCAGTGATGTACATGACTTTTCCGTCTTTGGAGAAGTCTATCCTTTTACCTCTGGGTACTGCCGCTTTTCTTCCTGTTTCAAAATGAACGGCTTGGTTCTGCTTATTCAAATAGTGCACATTACTTAAAATGTATGCACAGTCAGTGCCTGCAAACACGATAGTAATCTGCGGTCCATTTGTAGCCTGAGCCGTCTGAAGTACTGTTGGTGCTGCCTTGACTTTTGCATTCGCATTGCATAGCGGGCATTCACAAAACTTGGAGTAGTAATAAATGTTATGAGTGCTACAATGCTTCATGTTCTTTACAAGTTCCTGCAAGTCCGGAGTTATGTCGAATTTTTTTCCGTGCTCGAAGATTTGAACAAAGTCTTCTTCGAGTTTTGGCGACATCCATTTCCAGCTCCCGATAATTTTGGGAATCTTGATGTCTCCTTTATGTGCTCCGACAACGGAAATCCGCTTTTTCATTCTTTGCACTGGAGAAAGATTTTTGTCAGGAAGATAGGTGCCACCAAATGGGTGGATTCTTGTAAGCATATTGAAAGCAAGAACCGCGAAATTGTAGTGCTCGTTTTCCACTGAAAACTTTACATCGCCATTAGGCATATAGCTGTCTGGGCAGGTAAAAAGTTCGGTATACGCATCGGGTG
>CARDEQ010000116.1:0-4899 GCA_948958005.1 uncultured Clostridia bacterium | reverse complement strand
CCCAAAACAGCACCAACTATTTTTAAAAGTACAAATATTGCAAATATTCCTGAAAGGATACCAACTGGCACACCGAATCATGCCTAGCGCCATTCCTTCAAATATAACACTCTTTTTAATTTGCTTTTTAGTTGCACCAACTGATGCAAGTTCACCATACATTTTCATTTTTTCTGTTATTGATATTGCAAAGGAATTTTTTATACAATATATACTTGTAAATATTATAATAAATATTATTATTCCTGCAAGTGAAAATAGCATATTTGTTGTACCCGAAGAAAATGCATATGCTTCCCATCTTAGTAGTTCTGAATTTAAAGAATATGAGTATTTTGCTTCACCTTCATGATTCTTAGCTTCTGAATAATTGTCTAATCCGGAGAAGTTTTGAAATTACTTCTTCATATTCTTTAGGATTTCTTAAACTAATACATGCATCTCTTGTTTTCCCATCTATTCCTGTTGTAAATGCTGTATAGCCTGGATCTACAAAATTTTCAAATGAATAATCTGGTCTTGACATTATTCCGTACTATTGTAAATTCATATTCTTTTGAAGCTACTATCTTTTCTTTACTTTCTTCAAGATATGGCTTATTACTTGTTAATTTTTCTCCATCAGATGCTATTCTATCTCCTATATCTAATTTTAGTTTATCACCTAATTTTAGTTCTAGTCCTCCATTTGTTATAACATGTTTGCTTATAACTATTTCATTTTTATTATTAGCAAATCTGCCGTTCTAATAATTCAAACTTTAAGTTTTCAAAAGCTTCCTCATTTATTGAAAATACTTTCATATAAGGTTTATCTTCATTTTTTCCACCCTCTAGTTTAGAATATCCCAGTCCTTCTATGGTTTGTATATCTTTTATACTACGATTGACTTCTATGTCTTTTAGTTCGTTATTTTCAAGTCCTTCTAATTTCAAATGATAATATCCTGTTCTATTAATTGCATTTTGCACTAAAGTTTTTTGAACACTTGTAACAAGAGATGCTGTTCCACAAATAAGTGACGTAGAAAGTATTATTCCAATCACTGTACTTATGGTTCTTCTCTTGTTTAACTTTAAATTTTTTATCGCTAAACGTTTTACAACATTCATGACACTTTAATTCCCTTCTATCTAATTTTTCCGTCTTCTAATCTAATAATTCTATCTGCTTGTTTTGCAATTTCCATATTGTGTGTAATCATTATTATTGTTTGTTTGTAGTCTCGATTAGATTTTTTTAATAACTCTACTATCTCTTCACTTGATTTTGTATCAAGGTTTCCGAGTTGGCTCGTCTGCTAGAATTATGCTTGGATTTGTTATCATTGCTCTTCCTATTGATGTTCTTTGCTGTTGTCCTCCGAGATAGTTCATTTGGCAAATGAGTACGTCTTTCTTTTAATCCTAGTAATCCCAAAAGTTCTTCTAATACTTTTGGATTTACATCTCTATTATCTAGGTCTAGTGGGAGTAGAATATTTTCTTCTACATTTAATATCGGTATTAGATTATAAAACTGATAAATTAGGCCTACCTGTCTTCTTCTAAATATCGCAAGCTCGTCATCTGTAAACTTATATATATCTTTTCCATCTATATATACCTTTCCGTGATGTTGGTCTATCAACTCCACCAATTAAGTGTAATAAAGTAGATTTCCCACTACCTGATGCACCAACTATCGCAACAAATTCTCCCTTGTTTACTGAAAAAGAAATATTGTCAAGAGCAACAACTCTTGCTCCACCTTCTCCATAAACTTTGTTTAAATTCTCTACCTTTAAGATCTCCATAAAAACCTCCTAAATTGTTTTTCTATAAACTTATTATACATTATATCAAGTGACAACTAAGTGACATTAAGGATTTTTTAATAAATTAAATTTTTAACATTTTGATAATAATACATCAAACAAAAGCGAGTAATGCTTAAAAAAGCACTACTCACTTTCATTTTATATTTTTTACTCAAAATCAATGTTTATGCTACCTATTCCGCCTTGTAGTCTTATTCTGTTTTCTCCATCTCCATAAGTAGTTTCTCCGTCCATGAGAATTTCCTTTGATTTTTAAGCTTCCTATTCCTTTTTCTGCCACTATTTTATAGTTTTCTTCAGCCTCAGAAAGTACTATCTCCATTTCTCCTATTCCACATTCTATTTTGCTATCTCCTGTTATATCTCCATTTATCTCTACTCTTCCAACTCCTGCATCTAGTCTTAAATCATTTAATTTCGATTCATTTATTACAGTTTCTCCTGCTCCTGCTTTTATTTTTGTTTGCTCAAAATTAGAATTTGCTATTTCTAGTTTTCCGTGCTCCTTGGTCTATGTCTAGTTCTCTTGCAATTATTCCGGTCAATTACAAGCTTTCCTGCTCCTGACTCTAACTCTAACTCACCTAGCTTCATATTCTCTGGAATAGCTACTTTAATTTTTCCTGAGTTGTTTCCATGGAAAAACCATCTTTCATTTTCTTTGATTTTAAGTGTTCCACCTACAAGTTCTATTCTTATCTTCTCTTGTGATTTATCTGTTTCGACTGATAAATCATGATTACTTACTTTAGATATGTATATTTCTGAAAATTTACTGTCTATTTGTATTTTATTTATATTATCATATTCATTTTCTGAAAACATTACTGATTGATGCTCTTTTTCCATCTCTGATATTTCTACTCTTTCATTCTCTCTTACTTCTGGATCCGCAATATAAACAAAACATGATATTCCAAATATTATCCATCCACAAATATTTACTATAAGAAATATTGCAAAACAAATTGCACATACTTTTATTACTTTCTGAAATCCATTCATTTTATATCAACTCCTCCAAACATACAGAAGGCATCGATATATATGACTTTTTCGTTATCTTTAGAACTAAGAGATTTATTGCTGACTCCTCCAAATATTGGAGTTCCTTTTACCTTTACATTTACATCTGACGGAACAAATATCTCTACTCCTCCAAATATTGCACTTGCTTTAATAACTGCTTCTTTTTCAATAATCGCCTTTCTTATATCTAATGATACACTTCCAAATACTGCATCTAAATTTGCTCCCTTAAATTCTTCGTTTTCTTTTGTAACCTTTTGACCTGCAAATGTAGCTGTAATATCCTCAAGTCCATTTTTTCTTCCTTCGCTTACTTTGCTAGTTACTTTTGCTTTTATTGTTTCGTTAAATATCATTGAAAGACCTATTGCAACAAATACAGCAGGAACTGCTAGTTTAAAAATTGTACCAAAGTTGATTATTCCTCTAGTTCCAAGTAGTAAAGCTACACCAATTATTATTCCGCACTAAATCTCCTGTCTTGCTATCTCCATTACTATTAAATAAATCAATCAAACAAGGAATGATTATAAGAAGTGTCCACCAACCTGCAAAGAAAAAGTTTATACTCACAATATCAAGTGCATTTAACCCTATTGCAATTCCTAATGCGATTAATACTATTCCCCATAGTATTTTACTAAAATTATTCATCTTTTCTCTCCTATCTTTTTAAATTTTTTATTAGTTCCTTTAATTTTTCATTTGTATCTTCTTTTAATTTAGATTTAATTGTAACAACTGGCTCTATTATCTCTATCCCCTTCATTTGCTCTAATACTTCCTTGATGCATCTTGCTGCTGTTGGTGCCCAAGTTCCATTTTCAATTATTCCTACTTTTCTATTTTGATAATTTTTTGCTTTTAACCTATTTAAAAATTCCTCCATTGGAGTAAATACACCTGAGTCATAGCTTGAAGCTGCAAGTATCATTCTATCATATTTGAATGCATCCTCAATCCCTTCTGCCATATCACATCTTGAAAGGTCTGATATAGAAACCTTCTCCCCTCTTTCTTCTAGCATCTTTGCTAAATTCTTACTTACCTCTGCTGTGTTTCCATGAATAGAAGAATATGCTATAAATATGCCCTCTACCTCTGGTTTATAACTGCTCCAAATATCGTATTTTTCTATATAATAACTTAAATTTTCCTTCAAAATAGGTCCATGTAGTGGACAAATTATTTTTATATCTAGATTTGCTACCTTTTTTAGCAAGGCTTGTACCTGCACTCCATATTTTCCGAACTATATTGAAATAATATCTTCTTGCTTCACAGGCCCAATCCTCCTCTGTATCAATTGCACCAAATTTTCCAAAACCATCTGCTGAAAATAATATTTTTTCTCGCTTTTCATATGTAACCATTACTTCTGGCCAGTGTACCATTGGAGCCATAAAAAATTGCAGGGTGTGCTTTCCTAAAGGTAATTCTTCTCCTTCTTTTACTGTTACAATTCTATCTTCTAAATTAGGTATATCAAAAAATTGAGGTAAAAATGCAAAGGTTTTGCTATTTCCGATAAGCTTCAACTCTGGATATTTTTTTGCAATAAATTCTATATTATATGCATGATCTGGCTCTAAATGAGAAATGACTAAGTAGTCTGGCTTTTTTCCATCTAATGCTATTTCTAAATTTTCTATCCACTCTTCTGTTTTTCTTTTATCTATTGTGTCCATTATTACTACTTTTTCGTCTTTTATTAAATATGAATTATATGAAATACCATTTGGAACAATATATTGGCTTTCAAATAAATCTATATCTTTGTCATCTGCTCCTATATATATTATATCTTCTGAAATACTTATATCCTTCATTTATTATGCTCCTTTTCTTTGAAATGTTTCTACTGTACTACAGCATTTGTCTATAAGGCATATTACTTTTGCCTCTGTGGCTTTTGGGAATTTTGTTAGAGTAAGTGGCCACATATGTGACTCTATAATTTGCTTTTCTTCTTCATTTATATCATAAAATTTTTGTGCATTTTGACTTGCAATTTTTGGATGCCTAAAGCCATGTAGCTTCGGTCTACCTT
>CARDEQ010000115.1:0-4958 GCA_948958005.1 uncultured Clostridia bacterium | reverse complement strand
TTTGAATGGTACGACATAGTACATGAACCAGAGAATATTCAGATAGGCAAGTTAAAAATAGATCCATGTGAAAGAAGTGTTATCATTGAAAACAAAGAAGTTATTCGAAAAAATGAAGGAGGTTCTAAAAGAACGTGAACAAGCAATACTAGAAATGAGATTTGGTCTAAATCGGAAGATCACCAAAAACACAAAATGAAATAGCAAAAATGCTAGGAATTAGCCGTAGTTATGTATCTAGAATAGAAACAAAGGCAATAAATAAATTAAGTAAAGAATTTAGTGAATAAAAGCGAAAGAGTTAAGCTTTCGCTTCCCATTCATTTAAAAATCTCTTTGTAAATTCACTCATAAAATCTGTTCTTTCTTTGGCTATTTTCTTGGCAGTATCTGTATTCATATAATCCCCTAATATTAATAATTTATTATAAAAATGATGTATTGCTGAAAAATCATGTTTTCCTTCCTCTATATATTTTTTATTAGAAATTAATTGAATATTAGGAGCATACATTGGCACTTTATGATGTCCACAATACATGAAGCATCTTGCAATTCCAATAGCGCCTATTGCATCTAAATTATCTGCATCCTGCACAATCAAAGCGTTTATATCAATAACATTACTGTTATTCCAATTATATTCTTCATGATATTTTATAGCATAACAAATTTTTTCTATTTGTTCTTTGTTCAAATCTAGTTTTTCTAAAATTTCTTTAACCATTGGTATAGAATCTTCTGGTGATACAAACCTTCCAGCATTTTCATTCTGCATTACTCTATGAATATCATGCAAAAATGCTGCAATTCCAACAACTACTCTATCTCCTCCTTCTTTTTCTTGTAAATATAAAGCCAGCCTCATGCACCTTTCCATGTGTCCAAAATCATGACCGACTTGAATCCTTAGAAAACTTTTCTAAAACAATAGGCCTTAATTCTTCTATGTATTCTTCTACCATATATCATATCTCCTTTAATTAATTTTATATGGAAATGATATCACAAATTTATAAAAAGTGCAAAAAGTTTAATTTGTCTTATGACTCCAATTTTAGCGCAGAGTATGTATTTTTATTATGTACATTCACAATTTTGTATAAAAACTCATAATATAATTTATCTAAAGCTATTTAGGAGGTTTTATGTTAAAGAAATTATTTTATTTTTCCTTAGTTATTACTTTACTTATATTTGCTCTTTCTATTCCCTACTCTCCAGTATTTGCAATGTCTACATATGATGTTATTTATGAAGGAATTGATGTAAGCAATTGGCAGGGCCATATTGAATATGACCAAGTCAAAGCTTCTGGAATAGAAATTGTATATATAAAGTCTAGCCAAGGTACAAATATTACAGATGCATATTTTAAAACTAATTATAATAATGCTAAAGCAAATGGTTTAAAAATAGGCTTTTATCACTATGTAACAGCACGCTCAAATGAAGATGCCATAAGAGAAGCAGAATATTTTTCTTCTGTAATTTCAGGTACATCTCCAGATTGCAAGCTTGCTATGGATTTCGAAAGCTTTGGTAACTTAAATAAGGAAGAAATCAATAGCATCTCAAAAGCCTTCCTAGAAAAAACCAAAGAACTCACTGGGAAGGAAATGGTTATATATAGTGATGCATATAATGCAAAACATACCTTTAGTAAGGAGCTTGCAAATGAATATCCTCTTTGGATTGCAGAATATGGAGTAAGCTCTCCAACGGAGAATATAAATTGGGAAAATTGGATACGGCTTTCAATATACAAATTCAGGTAGAATAAATGGTATCAATCCCAGAGTTGACAGAGATAAATTTACCTCAAGCATATTTTTATCTTCAAGTGAAAATATCCCTACTCCACCAAATACCTCTAACAAAATAGAATATTATACTGTAAAAAGAGGTAATACCTTAAGCCAAATTGCATTAGACTATGGAACAACTGTAAGAGAGATAGCAGGCTTAAACAAAATTAGAAATGTAAATCTAATATTTCCTCGGTGAAGTCTTAGCTATTGATACAACCAGATCATATAATGAAATAACAGATACTTCATTCGATATAAATCATATAATTTATACAATAAAGCGAGGAGACACCTTAAGCCAAATTGCAAAAGAATTTAATGTAACCATAGAAAGTATAGCTAAATTAAATGATATAAAAGACATAAATTTAATCTATGCAGGAGATAGACTAAGAATAGAGGGGTAGCTCCCTCTATTTCTTTCTTCTAATAATCCAATTTGCTTCACATTCTATTGGTAAATGTAATTTTACTAATTGTCCTTTTTTTCCAGGTGAAACACTATCTATTTTTTCTTCTGTTTCTGCATCCCATAAATTTTCTATAACAAATTTACAAACATCTATTCTTCCGTGGAATAATAATTTCAAGCTCGTCCCCTACAAATAACTTGTTTTTAATTTCTATTAAGGATTTATCTTTATTATAGCAAACAACTTTACCACCAAATTCATAATTTGGATTATATTGTTTTCCTTCAAATTCTTGAAAGTCTTTATTGCTCCTATCATTAAAATAAAATTGAGTTAAACCTCTTGTTTTTACTTTTTCAATCTCCTCCTGATATTTAGTATAATCATATGTATCAGGAGACTTAATATAATCATCAATTGCATTTCTATACGCATTTACAACACTTGCTAAATAATACTCTGTTTTAAGTCTTCCTTCTATCTTTAAGCTATCAACTCCCATCTCTACTATCTCAGGTATTTCTTTTAAAAGACATAAGTCTTTAGAAGAAAAGATGTAAGTCCCTTTATCGTCATATTCAATTGGCATAATATTGCCAGGATTATTTTTCTCCTCTGCATATAAATTATATGCCCATCTGCAGCTTTGTGCACAGTCTCCAAGATTAGCACTTCTAGAGGCAAGAAAATCGCTTAAAAAGCATCTTCCTGAGTAACCAAAGCATAGAGCACCATGGACAAAAATTTCGGTCTCAAGCTCATTTGGAGTATCCTTTATTATTTGCTTTATTTGCTCTTTATTAAGCTCTCTTGCAAGAATTACCCTTTTAGCACCATTTTTATGCCAAAAAGAAGCGGAATGTGAACTAACAACATTTGCTTGTGTGCTTATATGTATATCAACATCAGGAGCCTCCTTTTTGACAATCTCTAAAACTCCACCATCAGACAAAATAATTCCATCAACTTTAAGCTCATTTAACATTCTAGCTTGTTTTTTTATCTCTTCATAGTTCTCATCAAGTGCATAAATATTAATTGCAGCATATACTTTTTTTCCTATCTTATGTGCATATATAATTGTATCCTTTAAATCATTATCTGCCACCTCTGCCCTACTTCTAAGTGAAAGAGATGCAGTTCCACAATATACTGCATCTGCACCATATAAGAATGCAATTTTTGCCTTCTCAAAAGACCCAGCTGGGGCTAATAACTCTATTTTATTCATTTTAGATAAATCTCCTTACATCATTTTTATCTATTATATTACATAATATCTTAAAATTCAATATCACGACTTTACTTTTTTAGAAATCTTTGCTATTATACATATTAGTAACATATATTTATTTAAAGAGGTATTTATGGATATAGAAAGAAAACAATTATCTGATTTTCAAAGATTAGTTATATATTTTATTATATATGCCTTCATTGGCTGGGTTTGTGAGGAAATATTCTGCCTTGCATATACACATCAATTTATAAAAAGAGGCTTTCTATTTGGCCCAATATATGGATATGGTGCAATAATTCTACTAATCTTCTTCAAAGACTATAAAAAAAGACCAATCGCACTCTTTTTCGCTGCTGCTCTCATATTTAGTGTGTTTGAATACATAACAGACTTCTTCTTACAAGCACTATTTGCAAATCGTTGGTGGGACTATACAGGGGAATTTCTTAACCTAAATGGAAGAATAACATTAAGCTTTAGTATGGTTTGGGGAATACGGAGCATTGATATTTATAAATATAATACAACCATTAGTAACAAAAGCAGTTGCAAAAATACTGAAAAAAATCCCAGTAAACATGCAAAAAATTACTGCAAATACACTTTTACTAATAGTAATTGTAGATACAGCAATTTCTTCAATAAGATATTTAAATATATTTTAGAGTACAGTACTTATACAAAGTCCATCTCCAACCTCTAAAATTTCACTCTCAAGCCTTGGATCCTCCAAGGCTAATGATATATACTCTCTTAAAGCTCTAACAGCTGTACGCTGTTTATGCTTGTTATAATCACTCATAACATATCCCTTATACAAAACATTGTCAGCAATAATCAAAGTACCGTCTTTTAGACATACGAATAGCCTCACTAAGAAAAAAAGGATATTTACTCTTAGAAGCATCGATAAACACAAAATCATACACTTTATCAAACTGAGGCAAAATCTCCACAGCATCACCGAATAAACACTGAAATTTTATTATCAAGCCCCAAAGCCTTAATATTAGCAATAGCCTCTTCTCCCCTTGTTTCATCTCTTTCAATAGTATCAATATGCCCATCTGGAGTCAAAAAATTAGAAAAACAAATAGCCGAATACCCGAACCGCAGTCCCAATTTCTAAAACATTCTTAATCGTAATCCCGCCTAAGCCTCTCTTCAAGCACAGCCAAAGTCTCATCCATAATAATAGGCACCTTAATTACTAATGCTTTTTGCTTTATATTGTTAAACTTAACACTATCCATAATAATCATTTCTCCTCTACCATAGGTATTATACAAAATAATCCAACTCCCGTCAAGTTACACAAGTTATTTCTCATTTGCGAAATAATTTTTACAATAATAATTTCACAAAGCAAAAGAACTGTAAGTTTCCCCACAGTTCTTTTGCTAAAATCAACTTTCGTTTTGAAGCATTTTGGTTTCTTACCTAGCTTCGCTCTCATTTCTTCTACCAGCATAGTTGTTGCTACAAGGATATTCC
>CARDEQ010000114.1:0-4971 GCA_948958005.1 uncultured Clostridia bacterium | reverse complement strand
GGTTATTGCACCCAGGGAAGCAATGGATAATTTCATGCAGTATAGTATTTTTTATTATTTTCTCGTCTAATTTCATAACCCATTTGCTTATTTCGATATGATGCTTATAAAATCTATCATATTGAAGTATTATGTGGTTTTTTCTTCTTATTGTATGTCTAGATGCTTCGTCTGGTGCTTCATTTTTGCAGCATGCATATCTTTTTAGATTTTTAAGTGATATTTTTATATCAATTTCTCCTATTTGTGGATTATCTATTACATTTATATTTATGCTAGAAAGTTCTTTTATACATTCATTATACAATTCTTTTAGTTTATCTTCCATATTTATACCTTTTGAGAGTTAGAATATTTAAATTAATTTTATTATAATACATTTGCAAAAACTACGCAATATATTTATAATAATAAATATATTAGATAATTTATCATTATACTAGAATGTAAACCCTAATGTGCCTATTAAGCTTATTACTGCTACTAATAGTAATAATGTAAATATAATAGAATGTAAATATTGGTGTAGGAATTATGGAGGCAATGATAGACATTTAAGTTATAATATAAATTATTATAAGCATTTTGGCATTTAAAATTTGCTAATAAAATTTCATTATACAAATTTATTTTTATGCAATATAATTTTCTTTAAAATATTGAAATTTTTGCTGCAATGATATAGAATAATTTGAGGAGGTTGTTAATATGTTTATGCCTAATAAAGATAATCCAGATTTTTTAAATTCTTTTTTGCAGTATTCTTCTGTTATATTGAATAAATCGCAAAATAGTATTAAAGAGTATAATTATGACCTTTCTAATTTTTTTAAATTTATGTCTAATTATTTAGGTAATTCTTCTGAAGAGGATATTAAAGCTACTGATATTAGTTCACTCAATAATGATTTTTTGAAGAAAATTACTTTGCAAGATATACATTCTTATCTGTATTATTTAAAAGATACATATAATAGTAAGCCTGCTACTATTGCTAGAAAAGCTTCTACTATTAGAGTATTTTTTTCATATGCTAGTAAAGATAGGGATTTTGATTTAGATGTCAATCCTGCTCAAAATTTAGAAAGTCCTAAAATTGATAAAAGACAACCTAAGTATTTGACACTTGAGGAAAGTCAGGAGCTTCTTAAGGTTTCTGCTATGCCTGCTGATAATGAAAGAGCTAGAAATGTTGAGAGGGATTTTGCAATTATTACTTTATTTTTAAATTGTGGAGTGCGTTTGTCTGAATTAGTTTCTATTAATTTGAAGGATATAAAATTTGATGATGCCAAAATGACTGTCATTGGTAAGGGAAATAAAGAAAGAACCATTTACCTTAATAAAGCTTGTATGGATGCTCTTAATCAATATATAGCTACTAGACCTCCTAAAGATAAGATTAAAGAAAAAGATGAAGATGCTTTGTTTTTAAGTGAAAGATTAGAAAGGATTAGTAAAAGAACAGTCCAATATGTCGTTGAAAAGGAGCTTAAAAAGGCTGGACTTGATACAACTAAATATTCAACTCATAAATTAAGACATACTGCTGCAACTTTAATGTATCAGCATGGACATGTTGATATAAGGGCTTTGCAAGAGCTTTTAGGACACAATAGTATTTCTACAACCGAGCTCTATACACATGTTGCTAATGCACAGGTAAGAGATGCAGTGAGAAGAAATCCTTTATCTGGAGAATAATTTAAGTCCCCCCAACTAACACAAGAAAAATTTTGCTTTGTGCTAGCAGGGGGGATTTCTTTTTTATGCAGTTTACGGTATGAAGGTTCCTTCTAAAGCTTTGCGGATGAGTTCAGCTGGCCAGAGAGTTTCGATAATCTTGGCTGCTGGATCATCAGCGGGAAAATTGTTCACTCCCTTTTTTTGACTTAGGCTTGTGCCCTCATCATATGAGAGATCCCTTACTCTCACAGATACAGTTTCAAGGTCCATGCCCTTGAGCTCCTTGTACTGCTCGAAACCGCTTGTCTTTCCTTTTCTAACCCTAATATACTCAGGAAGACCAGAGGTTTCTTTAGAAGTTACCGAAGTGACAAGTTTTGCATAAATCCTTTCGTGAGTCATGAAGCCCACATAAGCATTGCTGCACCTTCCTATCCCTTCTTTGCCATTGAATTGCGTGATTCCTAACAGCACAGGTGTATACTGCTGAGCTGAAAGAGACTGCAACTGCATTTGCTACTACGCTCCTTTACAAATATTTAGCTAAATTAGCCAGTGCCTGTTTGCGGAGTTTTTCTGCAAAAGCTATGTAGCTACATATTTAATTATAGCAAATATTTGTTATCCTTTCAAGCATTTTAATTTAATATGTTGCTATTTCTAATGTTTGACCTAATTTTAGATTAGAAGTTTTTAAATTATTTATTTCTTTTATATTTTCTACGATATCTCTTATATCTTGTCCTTTATAATAGCTGTTGTTTTTGCTTTCGCTTTTTGCAATATCCCATAGAGTGTCTCCCTCTATGACTGCAATATTTTTATATTTTATTTCTTGATGTGAAAAAGTATTTGTAGATATTAAAAATAATATTCCAATAGTTATTGTTAATATTAAGAGTATTGCTCTTACAAATTTTTTCTTATCTTTTATTACCATAATTATTTCTCCTTTTATCGAACACTTATTTGTTAATTTAAAATAATTATACACGAACAAAAGTTTATTGTCAATACTTTTTTCTAAAAAAACAAAAAAATGTTTGTATCTATATTCTTACATTAATATGGGCTGTACTTGTTCTCCGTTTAGTGCATGTTCTAGGGTAATTATAATATTTTTTGGATAGAAGGATAAAGTATAAGGCTTTGTTATAGGGTTGCTTTGTGAGAAGGGTATAAAGTAAATATTTTCCTGTCTTAGTAGTTTTCCAATATTCTCGGCATTATTTCTTAGACCTTCTTTGTCTATTATTCCGAAGTACTATTGGAAAATTTAGCTTCATATATCTATTTACAATAGATAAAATTGGGGTATTATATATATGATTTGCAATTTTTTTTATGTGAAGCCCGAGAACAAGGAGCAATAATGACAATATCTGTATTTATTTTTTCTATTTCTTCTGATAAATATATAACTTTTCTACTGCAAATTTCTTCTATTTCCTTTATAAAATCAGTGGTACAAATTTTATATTTCTCCTTTTCCTCAATAATTGGGATAAGTTCTCCGACCTTCTTTTATAATATGCTTCATTTCCTCAATAGTATTTTTAAATGCATAGAAAATGTTGGTTAAACAAAATGCAATTTTTTTCCCTTCAAGTTTCAAATTAGATACCCTCCTAATAATTTTAATGCTCTATATATTTTATGTGATTATGTAAATTTTGCGACTAAAAATGTTTGCATTGATACCAGAAATATGATATAATTATAGACAATTAAATTTTGGAGGTATTAGATATGAAAGAAAATGAAAAAATACTCATACTAGATTTTCATGGTCAATATAATCAGCTTATTGCTAGGCGCGTAAGAGAATGTAACGTATATTCCGAAATAGTGCCTTTTAATATTGATATTAATAAAATTAAGGAAATTGCGCCTAAAGGAATTATATTTACTGGTGGCCCTGCTAGTGTAACTGAGGAGGACGCACCTATGATTGACAAAGAGCTTTTAGAGCTTGGAGTTCCAATACTTGGCATTTGCTATGGCATGCAGCTTATAACTTGCCTTTTAGGAGGAGCTGTTCAAAAAGCTGAAAAAAGAGAATATGGAGCAACAGCTGTGAAATTAGATAATACCTCTCCTCTATTTGCAGGATTTGATGATAATAATGCTTGCTTAATGAGTCACACTTATTTTGTTCAAGATTTACCAGAAGGATTTAAAAATATTGCAAGTACAGTTAGTTGTCCTAATGCTGGAATGGCAAATGAAGATAAAAAGATTTATGGTATCCAATTTCATCCAGAGGTAAATCACACAATAAATGGTACTCAAATTATACATAACTTTGTGTATAAGGTTTGTGGCTGCTCTGGAGATTGGAAAATGTCTGCCTTTGTCGAGGATTCGCTTAAAGCTTTAAGGGAAAAAATTGGAGATAAGAAAGCTTTATGTGCTCTATCAGGTGGTGTAGATTCTTCTGTTGCTGCTGTACTTTTAAATAAGGCTATTGGTAAGAATTTAACTTGTATATTTGTAGACCATGGTTTGCTTCGTAAGAATGAAGGTGATGAGGTTGAGAAAATCTTTAGAGAACAATATGATATAAATCTTGTTAGAGTAAATGCTAAGGATAGATTTTTATCAAGGCTTAAAGATGTTTCTGATCCTGAAAAGAAGAGAAAGATAATTGGTGAGGAGTTTATTAGAGTTTTTGAGGAGGAAGCTAAAAAAATTGGAAAAGTTGATTTTCTAGTACAAGGGACAATTTATCCTGATGTAATTGAAAGTGGTGCTCCTGGTGGACAAACTATAAAGAGCCATCACAATGTTGGTGGGCTTCCTGATTATGTGGATTTTGAGGAGATTGTTGAGCCTCTTAGAGATTTATTTAAGGATGAAGTTAGAAAAACTGGTTTAGAATTAGGTATTCCGGAAAATTTAGTATATAGACAACCATTCCCTGGTCCTGGTCTTGCAATAAGAGTTATAGGAAATATAACTGAGGAAAAGCTTGATATATTAAAAGAAGCAGATTTTATATTTAGAGACGAAATTGCAAAAACTGGACTTGATAAGTCATTAAACCAATATTTTGCTGTTTTAACAAATCTAAAATCTGTTGGTGTTATGGGAGATGAACGTACATATGATTACACTTTAGCTTTGCGTGCTGTTGAGACTTCAGATTTTATGACTGCTTCATGGGCAAGGCTTCCATATGATATTTTGGAGAAGGCTTCTAGTAGAATTGTAAATGAGATTAAAAATATTAATAGAGTTGTGTATGATATAACTTCTAAACCACCTGCTACTATTGAGTGGGAG
>CARDEQ010000113.1:0-5013 GCA_948958005.1 uncultured Clostridia bacterium | reverse complement strand
TAATATGTCTATATAGTTTAGTGGCTCGTCCCATATGTAGATGCTTGCTTGTTCTGATATGCTTTTTGCTATTAGTACCTTCTTTTTTTGTCCTTCACTCATTTTTTTCATGTCTGCTTCAAAGTCTGTTTTTGAAAATCCCATTTTAGAGAGCATTGCTTTAAAAACGCTTTCTTCTATTTTGTTTTCTTTTGCAAATTTTTTTAAATTTCCTTTTAAATTTTCTGTGTTTTGGGATACATAGGATATTTTTAAATCCTTTGCTATTTTAAATTCCCCGATGTGCTTTATGTTTTCACCTATAATTAGTTTTAATATGCTTGATTTTCCGGATACCGTTCTTTCCGAGTTATTGCTATTCTATCTTGTTTGTTTACTTCAAATGATATTGGTGAGAATATTGGTTTTTCGTTATATTTTATTTGGAGGTTATAGGCTACTATTAATTCGCTTTTTTTATTTTCTAATTGAATTATTTTTAAACTTTCGTTTTTGTCGATGTTTTTTAGTAGATTAGATTTTTCTTCTATTGCTTTTTGAGTTCTTTGTTCTATAACTTTTGATTTTTTCATCATTTTAGCTGATTTATGTCCAACATATCCTCTATCAATTGCTCCTTCTGATGTACTGTTTTTGTATTTTGATTTTTCAACAGTGTTTGACCAATTTTCCGCATTTTTAGCAGCATTTGTAAGTCTTCCTATATCTTTTTGCAACTTTTCATTTTGTGTTATTTCAAAATTATCTTGTCTATTTTTGTTTTCTTGCCAAGAAGAGAAATTTCCTTTTTGAATTTCTATGTTTGTATTGTTTATGGAAATTATGTGGTCTACAACTTTATCTAAAAAATTTCTATCATGTGATACTAATATAAATCCTTTTTTCTTTTTTAGATATTGAACTAAATTATCTCTTGTTTCACTGTCTAAATGATTTGTTGGCTCGTCAATAAGCAGAAAGCTGTTGCTTCTTAGAAATAAACCTACTAAAAGTATTTTTATTTGTTCTCCTCCGCTTAATAGTTTGAAACTTTTATATAGAATTTCTGCATCTGTGTTTAGTAAATTTAGTTCTTTTATGATTTGCCAGTCTTCTATTTCTTCTGCAATTTCATGTATAATGTCTATTGACATTTTTTCTTTATCTTTTACCTCAAATGGAAAGTAATTGATTTCTACATTTTTTGAGATTGTTCCTTGATATTTATATTTGCCTAATAATAATTTTAAAAATGTAGTTTTGCCTTTACCATTTCTACCTATTAATCCAAGCCTCCAGTCTGTATCAATATTAAAAGATACATTTTCGAATATATTATTTAAACCTTCGGAATATCCAAAGGTTAAATTATTTACATTTATTAATGACATTTTTCCTCCATTTAAATTACTAATTATTCTAATACTAAGGCATATTTAGGACAAAAATTAGAGCATTTTCCGCATCTTATGCACTTTTCGTGATTTATTGTAGGAGCTTCAAATTCTTTTTGACTTAATGCTCCCACAGGACATACTTTTATTGCAGGGCATTTATGGTTTTGTGGACATCTTTCGATGATGATTTTTAATTTCTTTTCCATTTTTGTTACCTCCATTATTTTTAATATATTTTTCTAATAGTAAAATATGCCTTTAATTAATTTGTACTCATATTATAACATAAAAATCAGATAATTTTCAATAAATTATCTGATTTTTATATAAACTTTATAGAGCATTTGATTGTTTTAAAGTTTAGCTTTAAGTGTCTTATCAAATTTCAAAATATATTTGAATATTCTTAATAATGATAAGTTTTAACAAGATATGGTTAATATATTATTGTTGTTGTCAAAAATTGCAAATTCCTCCTTGCCATAGAAAGTTTTATGTAAGTCCTTAGCTATTTTAGTCTTTTCTTTTAATTCATTATATAAGCTTTGAACATCTTTTACTGTTATAAATAAAGTGAAGGTTGGTTTAATTACATCTATTTTCAAAGCTTCATATTCTTCTATTAAAGAATTTTTTGATTGAAGCATAATTGTAATACTATCCTTTTTTACAATTGCAAAATCAAGGTTTTCTCCTTCCTCTGGTACTGTTATTAAGACTTCAAATCCTAGAATACTTTTATAATATTCTATGCTTTCTTTTACATTTTCTACCATAATATTTGGTGTTATTGTTTCATACATAATCTATTACCTCCAAATATTATTATATATTTATATTTTATATTTTGATTGTAAAAAAAAGACATTTTTATTCATTATAGTTTTTTAATAATTGTATAGGTGAAATGCCAGTATATCGTTTTAATTCTCTTATAAAATGTGATTGATCATAAAACCCACATATCATCGCAATATCTAGCAGATTTTTCTTTTCTTCTAACAGTAATGTTAAACATAAATGTAGTCTTAAAATATTTAATAATACTTTTGGAGAAATACCATAATAGGTTTTAAATACTCTTGTTAAATGTCTTTTGTCATATCCAAATTCCTTTGCAATATCTAACACATTTTTTTCTTTTGGTTTTTCATATAATTTATCTATTATTTCAATAATTTTATTGTTTTGTGCACCTTCAATTCTTTTTAATAAATATGTTTTTAAAATATCAATTCTTTTTGAAGCTTCTTTTATAGACAATATATTTTTGATACTAAATTCTTTTTCTATTTCTGAAAATTCAATTATATTATCCATTATTTTATCTGCTTGAATGTTAAAAAGTGAATAAAAACTACCTGGTTTTAATCTGATTCCCATATAATCTATTGTTTTATTTAATTTAAAGCTTTCTGTTTCTTTGCTAAAGCCTGCAAATGCAATTGTTTTATTTGTAAAATCAATGACAATATCTATACAAGCATCTGGCAAAATGTTGTTATTGATAGATTTATTTAAAATTCTCTTAGATTTCATTTGCCAAATGCACATACAATAATCAGCTATTTCTTTAACCTTATATTCTATATATTCAATATTATCTTTAAATTCTTTATCCAATATATATGGCACTTGTTTTGGATAATACATATAATACCTCTTTTTATAACTTTCCGCTTTTCATAATTTTTACTTTTATCTAAGTATATTGCTATTATTTAAAACTAATGTACTATATAAAAATAATACTTCTTGATCTTTAAATTCGATATACTTTTGTATATCTTTTGTATTCATATATCTAATATCTATCAAAGTAATTTTACTATATCCCTCTGTAAATAAAGGTGCTAAACTACTTCCAAATGAGTCTCTAAATATTATTAATTCTTTATTTGTCTTTGCGTTTGGATTTATTATTGTAATTAATGCAGTACTGCCTGATAAATATATATCATATTTATCATTGCTGTTTAATTTTTCTTTATCATATATTTGTGTTTCTTTTTCATTTTCATAATTATATACTTTTGAATTTTCTATTATCTCATTTGTTAAAATACATATTTTGTCCTTATCTAGTTTTAGAGTAGTCCCTCCTGCATATATTCCATCAAATTCTATAATCTCCTGTTTTTTATAAGAGGTGTTTAAGCTATCCTTAAAGCCCATTTTACTGCTTATTTTATCTACTACCTTTTGCAGGTTTTCTTGCCTCCAATGAATGTCTGTTACATAATAATCCTCTAGTTCTAAGCTATCAAAAATATTAATATACTCTATGTTTTGTATATTTTGTGCCATAATCTCCTGTAATTTTTCATAATCCATAGAAATATATTCATTTTTATTTGTAAAATAGTTTTTGTCTGGCACTATTGCATAATAACATTTCATTTCGCTTAGATAGTTTTTTTGTATTTCGTTTATTTTCTTTGTAGCATTTAATACAGATTTTTCATTTAAAGGATATTCAATTTTAATAAGTTTATTTTGGTACATATAAATTGAATTATTATCCTTTTTTCTAAATAAATAAAATTCTAATTCCGATTTTAGTTTTCTAAATTCTTCTCTTTTTACCATTTGGTCAGTTACATATTTTTCAAATTTGCTTCCAAAGCCTCCATCTAATATGCTTTTAATAGTTATGCTTGGAAACTCTGCAAGTTTTCTTCTTTCTGTTATAGATACTTCTGTATCTTTTTTTATTAAATTGCTCAGAAAAAATAGTATTAGTAACAATAAAAAAACTGATGTTACCATTACATTTTTTACTTTATCTGACATTTTCTTAGCTTCTCCTTTAATTTAAAATCTAAAATATAAAAATGGATTATATGAGCTGTCTACTAAATATGCTGTAACAAACAATAGTAATATTACCACCATAATAGGCTCGCAAATGTTAAGTATTTTTCTTATTTTTGTTTTTTCTTTAAGTTTTTTTACAATATCTTTTAATAATGGTGTTGCACCAATTATTGCAAGTGCAATAATTATAAAATAGCTTTTTAAATAATATATAGTATAGTTGTTAATAAAGTCCTCTCCATTTGCACCAAATAAACCTGTTATTTGTTTTATTGCCTCTTCTATATTACTTGCATTAAATATAATGAAGCTAATTATAACTATAAATATAACATAAATGTGTTGTAAAATTTTAGGCATTTTTTCTAATCTTGATAGTAAAAATACCTTTTCTATAATTAATAATACTCCAAATAATAGTCCCCATAGAATAAATGTCCAATTAGCACCATGCCAAAATCCAGTTAACATCCATACAATTAAAATATTTCTAATTAATTTTACTTTCCCTACTCTATTTCCACCAAGTGGTATATATACATAATCTTTAAACCATGTACCTAATGAAATGTGCCATCTTCTCCAAAACTCAGTAATACTTTTTGATATATATGGCAAATTAAAATTTTCATTAAAATGAAAACCAAATATCCTTCCAAGTCCTATCGCCATATCGCTGTATCCAGAAAAATCAAAATATATTTGTAAAGTATATGCAATACTGCCTACCCACGCTATATCCCAGGTGATATTTGCTGTACCCTGTTTCCAAATCATATCTACCGTAGATGCTAATGTATTTGCTAATATTGCTTTTTTA
>CARDEQ010000112.1:0-5069 GCA_948958005.1 uncultured Clostridia bacterium | reverse complement strand
ATAGCATATTTTTCCAATTTTATCAAGTCTAAGCCCTTGATTCTACAAGGATTTTAATTCCTGTTCTGTCTTCACCTTCTACCTCTACTTCTGCAAAAGCTGGTACACATACCAAATCTACTCCTGATGGTGCTACAAATCCTCTTGCTATTGCAATTGCCTTTACTGCTTGATTAAGAGCTCCTGCTCCAATTGCTTGCATTTCTGCTTTGTTAGTTTCTTTTACCAAACCAGCAATTGCTCCTGCTACTGAATTTGGATTTGATTTTGATGAGATTTTTAAAACTTCCATTGTTTCTGCCTCCTACTAATTTATTTTTTTGTTTCATTTGAACAACTATATTTATATTACATTTTGCAAATATTGTCTAGTAGTTTTTGGAAAATTCTGGAAGTTTCCATCGCATAAAATTCTTTTTTTCGACTTGTTTTTACATACTAATTCTTTTAATACTTTTTGTTTTACAAGTGATTTCATCTATCTCAAATATACATCCATTTAAGATACATTCTCCGGCTTGCAACTCTATATCTCTCTGGAAGTGTTGTCACAAATCTCTTTAAAGAAGCATCAATATCCATTCCTATTACAGATTTTTTAGGTCCTGTCATTCCTATATCAGTAATATATCCAGTGCCTTTTTCAAATATTTTTTCATCTGCAGTTTGCACATGAGTATGCGTTCCATAAAGTACTGTTATTTCCCCATCTAAATAATATCCCATTGCTATTTTTTCTGCTGTTGCCTCTGCATGGAAGTCTATAATTATTATATCTGAACCCTTTTCTTTTACCGATTTTATAATTTTTTTTGCTATTACGAAGGGATTCTCTGTAAGCACATTCATGTCTGTTCTTCCGAATTAAATTTATTACTGCTATTTGTTTATCCTTGCATTTATAAATATTATATCCTTTTCCTACTACTCCATTTGGGTAATTTGCTGGTCTTATTATTTGATGATTATCTATGAAGGCAAATATGTCCCTCTTTCCCCAAGTATGATTTCCCATTGTAACAACATCTACTCCGAGTTTTATTATTTCGTCAAACTGTTTTTTTGTAATGCCCATTCCTTCTGCAACATTTTCTCCATTTACTATTGTGAAATCTATTTCATTTTCCTCTTTTACTTTTTTTATCTCCTCTGATAATTTCTTAAGACCAGCTTCACCAACTAAATCTCCTACTGCTAAAACTTTCATTTTATCTTCACCTCTTGCTATATGATACTATATTTTTTTATTTTTAGCAAGTAAAGAAGGTACAATAATTTACTTTCCTCTATACTTTATAAATTTTCAAGTAGGATTTTTGCTTTATTCAGTTTTTCTCTAATTCTTGGTATATATTGGTCTTTTTCTTGGTCTCCTACTGGCACTGCTGCTTTTAATGATTCCTCAATATATTCACTTACTTTTTCCTTTTCCTCCTGTGTCAAGTTTATTTCTTCCTCTGATACTGTGCCTATACTCCAATTAAATCTGTATTCATATTTACTTTCATAACCATCTGAATATACATTCTCATTAAGCATTCTCTCAACTAGCATAGTTTCTTTTTCTACCCATATTTCAGAATGAGTGTATATTTCATCTTCTTTTGCTCCTACTTGTTCAATTATAACATAATATTGTTTACCCTGATATTTTTTGTTTTTAACATCAAATCCTGACAGCTTTTTTGCATCAAGGTCTTTATAAAATTCTAGTATTGCTAATTGTGTGTCTGCTTTATTATAACTACTTATATCTAAATTATGTTCGTCAAAATTAGATGTAATAAATAATTCATCATATTTACTGTCATTTTCGATATTTAATGTTATTTTACAATTATTTATTATTGCTGAATACTTTACTTCTATTCCTGTATTACTTGTAAGCTCCTCCTTCGTTTTTCCATTTACACAAATAAATCTTGAATCTCTGTCATTTGTATAATCTGTTCCTCCTAAATTTTTATTTTCTACACTAACTCTATAATTCCCTACTGCTTTTACTTCTTGGTATTTATTGTATACTTTTTCTATTAATTCATGATTATTTTTACCCTTTATATGCTTATATAACTTATATCCCCATGCACAGACCAATCCTATTACAATAATAATTGCAATAAACTTTAGGATTAGCTTTATTTTATTTCTCCTTTTCAGTTTTTTTTGCTGCTTCTTCTCCTCTTTTTCTGCTTTTTCTTGATTTACTTCAAGCTCTCTTAAATTTTCTACTTTTTCTTTGCACTTTTTACAAGTTTTCAAATGCTCTTCTATAAATTTATCTGTCTCTTTGCTTGTTACATTTTCTATATAATTTGGTAATAAATCAGCTATTATTTTGCATTCGTTTTCTATCATTTTATACCCCTTTTCTTAAAATTTTAGAGCCAATGGAATAGGCTTTGATGCCTTCTCCATTGGCTCTATTTTTATTTGGCATACTCTATTGCTCTTGATTCTCTAATCAAATTTACTTTTATCTGTCCTGGATATTCCATTTCATTTTCTACTCTTTTTGCAATATTGCGTGCCATTATTGTCATTTCTGCCTCTGTTACTTTTTCTGGCTTTACAATTATTCTAACTTCACGACCAGCCTGTATTGCAAATGATTTGTCAACTCCATCGAAGGAATCAGCAATTTCTTCTAACTTCTCTAGTCTCTTTATGTATGCTTCTAATGTTTCACGTCTTGCACCTGGACGAGATGCAGATATACTATCAGCAGCTTGTATCAAAACTGCCTCTAAGCTTTGAGGTTCAACATCTTCATGATGTGCCTCTACTGCATTTATAACTAAAGGATTTTCTTTGAATTTTTTAAGTATTTCTACTCCTATTTCAACATGTGTTCCTTCCATATCATGATCTAAAGCTTTTCCTATATCATGTAAAAGTCCTGCTCTTGCGGCTCTTTTGCTATCTAATCCAAGTTCCTCTGCCATAATTCTTGCCAAATTTGATACCTCGATTGAATGATTTAATACATTTTGACCATAACTTGTCCTATATTTTAGTTTTCCTATTAATTTTATTAGTTCTGGATTTAAACCGATAACCCCTGTTTCAAGTGTTGCTCTCTCTCCTTCTGATTTGATGGTCTCTGCAACCTCTTCCTTTGCTTTTTCTACCATTTCCTCGATTTTTGCTGGGTGGATTCTTCCATCCTCAATAAGCTTTTCTAAAGCTATTTTTGCAACCTCCCTTCTAAGTGGATCAAAGCCTGATAATACAACAGCTTCAGGTGTATCATCTATTATTAAGTCTATTCCTGTTAGAGTCTCTAGTGCTTTTATATTCCTTCCTTCTCTTCCTATAATTCTTCCCTTCATTTCGTCGCTTGGAAGTGCAACTATTGATACTGTTGTCTCTGATGTATGGTCAGCAGCACATTTTTGTATGCTATATGTCAATATTTCTCTTGCATTTTTTGTAGCCTCTTCTTTTGCTCTTGCTTCTAATTCTTTTATTATGTTTGCTTTTTCAGTAGTTATTTGCTTTTCTACTTCACTTAAAAGCAAATTCTTAGCATCCTCAGTAGAAAGTGCAGAAATTCTTTGAAGTTCTTGTAATTCTTTATCTAATGCTTCTTGTATTTCTTTCTTTTTATTTTCTACCTCTTGTTCTTTTCTTTCAATTTCTTTTTCTTTATGTTCAAAATTATTTGCTCTTTTCTCTAAATTTTCCTCTTTCTGTATCAATCTTCTTTCTTGTGACTGTATCTCACTGCGTCTTTCTCTAATCTCTTTTTCTAATTCATTTCTCTCTTGCATAATCTCTTCTTTTGCCTTGAATACTTCTTCTTTTTTTATATTCTCAGCTTCTTTGCTTGCAAGTTCTAGCAACCTTTTTGCTTCATTTTCTGCTCCTGCTATCTTTGATTCGGCAATTTTTTTTCTAATTATAATTCCGATTGGAATAAATACTACTCCTGAGATTAGGATAGTGGCAATGATTATCACGATGTTATCCATAAAATCTACCTCTTTCCTATTTAATTTTCAATGTTCGTAATATATATAACTAATTGTTTTAGAATATATTTTCACTTACTATAATATTTTATACGTATTATTGTAAACTGTCAAGTATTTTTGTGAAATTTTTGGTCTACCTTGGTATTACTAACTTGTTTATTTTAGACTTTACATAGCTTTCTAGTTTTTGCATAAATTCATCAGCTTGAATCTCTTTTTTAGCAACCATTTCCAAGCCCTTCTCCCAGCTTGCTGTCAATTTTGGGTTTAACATGTCTGGCATTGAGTTTCTTACTACGTCATATATTAACTCACCTTTTTCTGTTGGCGTTATTATTTGTGTTTTTGTGTTTATAGCTATATAGCTTATTTTTTCTAGTTTTTTAATTATTTCCCCTCTTGTTGCACTTGTACCTATACCTGCACCTTTTATTTGCTCTCTTAGCTCCTCATCCTCTATAAGTTTTCCTGCATTTTCCATTGCTAAAACCATGTTTCCTGAATTATATCTTGATGGTGGAGACGTTTCTGATGCTTTTGTTTCGAAATTCTGTATCTTTACCTCTTGCCCTTTTTTTAATAGTGTGAGTATTTCTAAGTTTCCACTCTCATCTTGACTTTCCTCTTTTTCGGCCTGCTTTTTGTTTGTTTGATTTGGTTTTGCAATTTCTAAATATCCTTGTTTTATGCATACTTTTCCGACTTGTAGAAAATTCTTCATTTTCTATTCCGTACAATTACTGAAATTTTACTAAATTCTGCTGGTGGATAAAATATTGCTAAAAACCTTTTTACTATTAATTTATATACATTCTTTTGCAGCTCTTGTAGCTTGTCATAATTTCCAAATCCTTCTCCTGTTGGAATTATTGCATAGTGATCTGTAATTTTGCTGTCATCTACATATTTTGTTTTGGTTAAGTCTGTTTTATATTTTTCGTCTGCCATTTTTTTAATATAACCACTTATTTCTTCATCTTTTAAATAATTTCCTATATTTGCAACAATATCAAGATTGCAGTATAATTTACACTCTGTTTCTTCCTTTTCATCTGCACAAATAAAAGTATCGTAGTCTATAAAACAGGTATG
>CARDEQ010000111.1:0-5183 GCA_948958005.1 uncultured Clostridia bacterium | reverse complement strand
ATAATTTAGTGTCGCGCTGTGCTGAAATTTATTTGTCGATTGAATTGCTGGGGCATTATCGGGTGTAAACACGTATTCCGCAACCCAGCCTGCAAAAGTATTGCGCTGGATTTCAACCCTATTTGCACCAATTACATCTGTAAAAATCTGGTCTCCTGCCACTGCAATTTGACTTTCCTCGAGATTTAATGCTTGTTTTGCTTTAATGAAGCCTTTTTTTAATGGTTTTTTTGCAAACATGATATATGGTATATCTAATCTTTTTGAGACCATTTCTACTTTTTCCTTTTTGTTTGTATTAGATAGTATATAAAATTTTATGCCTTGTCCCTTCAAATTATTACACCATTCTTCTGCACCCTGAAGCAAATTTTTATCAAAATCCAATAAAGTATTATCTATATCCAATATCAATGCTTTTATACCATTTTCTTTTAAAAAATCTATTGTTATTTTAGTTACATTATCTAAGTAAATTTGGGGATAGATTAACATACTAATTTTCTCCTTTTTAACTTGGTAATATTCTATCAGTACATAACGTTTTTGTCAAATTATATTTACAAAATAAAGACTTTAGTATATAATTTTATAAATAAAATGGAGGAAAAATAAAAAAAAATGGAATATACTGAAGAAAAAATACTAAAAGCAAAAAAATTTAATAGAAAAATATTTCCTATATATAAAATGTTTTCTTGGGATTTACTCTTTTACTATTCTGTAAGCTTTCTATTTCTAACACAAGTAAAAGGATTTTCTGCGTCAAATGTGCTACTTTTTGATGCTTTTTATACTGTCTTCAAATTTTTATCACAAATACCAAGTATAAATATTACTGAAATTATAGGTAAAAGAAAAAGCTTATTAATTGCAAATATATTTGTATCATTAAGTATTTTAACATTAATCTTAACTCAAGAAATGTGGCATGCAATACTTGCAAACGCTTTTATGGGAATTGGATATTCCTTAAAAACACTTGTAGACTCTGTATTTTTACGTGATCAAATTGTAATAAAAGAACACCCAGGAACTGCATTTTCAAACTTAGATGGCAAAGGCTCTGCCTTCTGGTATGCTTTTGATGCAATCACATCTATATCTTGTGGTTTTTTATTTGTATTTAATGCATATTTACCTATGGCTCTTTGCCTATCAATGTGTATAATCTCTTGCATTTTAGCTTTTACATTTAAGCCATATGAAGATTTATCTAAGAAAGTAAAATTAGAAGAAAGCGGAAGTTATAAGCAATATATTAAAGATTTAAAAATTGCATTTAAAAATATTTTCAAATCACGTAGGTTAAAAGCACTCTTTCTATTTTCGGGAATGTTTGCTGCATTACTCACCATGCGTTCTACTGTTGCAAGTAGTTTATTTATAGAAATAAGCATTCCAGAGCAATACTTTGGAATTATATTTGCAGGTCTCACAATGCTCTCAGCAATTGCATCTAAATTTCAAAATATTTTCCATACAATATTAAGAAACAGAGTTTTAACATATTTTTCACTTGTTTTCTCTTTATCCTTAATAGTAGTTGGGCTTACAGCTATGTTTAGCATGAACTTTGTATTTACAATAATAGTTGTAATTTCCATGTATGCTTTGCAATACATTATAAAAGGTCCATATTACACTTTGATAAAAAGATACTTAAATAGTTTTTCTAGTTCTACAATGGCACCAAAAATCTTCTCTGTAAACACTCTTGTAGAAAGCTTATTTAGTACAGTAATGTGTTACCTTGCATCAATACTTTTAGAGCATACACTTACTGCTAATGCAGTTGCTATACTTGGATGCGTCTTCTTAATAGCTTTTATATTCATTCTTGATTATATGAAGGATAAAATAGGTTTAAAGCCTGAAGAATACGAAAAAAAGGATATTAACTTCACAGAAGTACATTAAAGCCTTTATATTTTATAACGAACCAATAAAAAACCTCCAGCAATCGCTAGAGGTTCTATTTATATCAATATATAAATTAATTATTTACTAATTCTTTTAATGCTTTTCCAGCTTTGAAAACTGGAGCTTTTGATGCAGGTATTTTGATTTCTTCTTTAGTTTGTGGGTTTCTTCCTTTTCTAGCTGCTCTTTTTCTAACTTCGAAAGATCCGAATCCAACTAATTGTACTTTGTCTCCCTTTACTAATGCTTCTGTAATTGCTTCTGTCATAGCGTTTAAAGAAGCCTCTGCACTTTTTTTAGTTGCTCCTGTTTTAGCAGCTATAGCTGCGATTAAATCAGATTTGTTCATTTAAATTACCTCCTATAAAGATTCGTTTATGTAGATTATTCGCATCTACTATTAAGATTATTCGTCAAATTTATATAAAATCCTTCTTTTTTAGAAGATTTTTTACCCTAAAACCCTAGAAATAAGTTACTTCTTAATTTATTGTCATTTTAGTCAAGCATTATTCTCAGCTTTTTTCTCATATATACCAAGCTTTTCAAGTACTTTTATTATCTTAGTTCCAAATGGTATCATTGTAAATTCTTCTCTTGTAAATATTTTTAAGGCTATAACCGAAATTCCATATATTCCTACTGCAAAAATTAGTGAAATAATAGTTGCTATTTTTTCTGATTGTAATATTCCGACTTAGTCCCAAATACACAGTATATGAACACACACTCATTATAATACTTGCAATAAGTGGTTTTATAATAAACTTACGTGGCTTTAAATTTAGTTTTATAGCCTTTTTAAGCACAATATAGCTAACTAAAAATACAACTATGTTATTCAAACTAGAAGCAATTGCTGCCCCATTTACTCCTATCGAAGGTATTTGAAGCAATATGATGTTTCCAATAATTTTAACAATTAAACCGAAGAAATCCAGATACAGCAGGCACCATTATCTTTCCAAGTCCTTGAAGTGCACCATTTGCTGTCTGTGCAAGCACAGAAAAAACTACTGTAATTGCACTTATCTCCAAAAGAACTGCGCCAGATGTAGCATTTGGGAACACCAAATTCAAAATAGGCTGTGCAAATACCGCCATTCCAAAAGTACAAGGTAAACCTATAATCATTGAAAGTAGCATCGAAAATGAAATTTTCTTTGATGCACTTTTTTTATCTCCTCTTGCTATTGCTGCCGAAATGTTTGGTACTAATGCAGTCGAAAATGCTACATTAAATGATAAGGGCAATGTTATAAGCGTATCCACTTTTCCGCTAAGTATTCCGTATTGTTTGATTGCCTCAGTTTCACTTAGATACTTCTTCAAATATCTTATAACTGTCATTGAATCTACATTTTTATTCAATGTAGACATGATTGCACTTAATGCGATTGGAAAAGATACAAATAATATTCTTTTCACTATACTAAATGCACTTTCGTGCTTTCTTTCTAGCTTGATTTGCCCTGGCTTTGGTTTCCTTTTATACATTTTATAATACCAGCCTAAATACATAAAGCTAAGGAGCACCGATAAAGTCGTTGCAAGATTTGCACCTGCCGCCATTATCTTAACATTTGCACCATATATAATAACCAAAATCTCAACCACTGCAATTGTTAAAGCTGTTTTAAAAATCTGCTCTAAAGTCTGTGATTTTGCTGTTGCAGATATTCTATCTCTTCCATTAAAATATCCTCTCATAACTGATGCGATACTTACAAAAAATATCGCTGGGGATAATGCAACTAAGGTTAATTCTGCAGCTGGAAGCTGTAACCATACATTTGAAATATATCCTGCGCCAAAGAAAAGTAGAAGTGTCCCAAAAAGCCCAATTGCACCAAAAGTCATCAAAGCAATCTTAAGTATCCTGTCAGCTCCTCTTTTGTTTCCAATTGCTACCTTCTCTGCAACTAGCTTAGATATAGCATTTGGTACACCTATTGAAGATATGGTAAGAAGGATTGCATATATCTGATAGCCACTGCTATATATAGCATTACCCTCATCCCCAAAGCCGTCTCTGTTTGTAAGGTAAACCCTATAAACAAAGCCCAAAAGCTTTATGAAAACTTGTGAAATCATAAGCACAAGCACACTTTTCATAAAGCCTCCTGCTTTTCCTTTCTTCTTTTCTAAATTATTTTGCATTTATCTTTAATTCCTTTTTTTATTAAATATATTCTTAATTATATTATTATATTTACCAAATTTCAATATTTTTACAATAAATTTTATATTCCTTCTATTTCTATCTTGTATTCCTCAAGCCATAAATCAAATTCATATAAATAAGCTATTAATTGTGGTTTTGTCATAAGCTGACCGATACCATGGTAAAATATCATTTTCATCATTTTCGTCTAGCAATTTATTTATTTCATCTATATTAAAAATCTTATACATTTTGCTTTCATGGTTTTCCAATCTTTTCTTAAGTAGCTTACTTACTTCTTCTTTAAATTTTGGATTATGTGTTTTCGGATATGGATTTTTCTTTCTATTTAGAACTTCTTCTGGTATAACTCCTTTAAAGGCTTCTCTTAGTAAATATTTTTCAGTATTATTGTTATATTTATAATCAAAAGGCAAATTCCATAAATACTCAACTAATTTTGTATCCGCAAATGGTACTCTTGCCTCTAAAGTTGCATACATTGTCATTCTATCTTTTCTATCTAGTAAGCATTGCATAAAATGTGTCATATTAATATAGAATAATCTCTTGTCTTTTTTATCCCTATCTTCTTGTGGCAATTCATTTATTGTATTTTGATATTCCTCTTCTACTATTTCCTTCAAGTTTATCTCATTTTGTAAATTCTCATTTAATAAATTTTGTCTGTATTCTAAATTATTTATCCAAGGAAATAATTCTCTATTATTTAATTCCTCTCTATAAAACCATGGATAGCCTCCAAAAAATTCGTCTGCACACTCCCCACTTAAAATTACTTTATAATCCTTTGCAATCTCCTTCGAAAACCAAAGAAGAGAAGCTTCTATATCCGTCATTCCTGGATAATCTCTTGCATATAAGCTTTCTTTCAAATATTTTACAACATCTTCTTGACTAATAGTTTTGTATCTGTGCAACGTATCAAAGGTCTTACTAATTACATCTATGTAATGCTCATCTAATGATACTGTAAAATCTGTTTTCTTAAAGTATTTGTCATTTCCTTCATAATCTATTGAATAAGTAGTAAGTCCATCTTTTTTATTTTTAGCAACAATCGCTGTAATCAAGC
>CARDEQ010000110.1:0-5217 GCA_948958005.1 uncultured Clostridia bacterium | reverse complement strand
TCTATTACATTAGTTGACCTTACAGCATCTAGTAATGATGTTTTACCATGGTCTACGTGTCCCATAACTACTACTACTGGTGGTCTTGGTTTTAAGTCTTCTTCTCTATCATCTGTATCATCAAATAAAATATCTTCTTCTGTTACAACCTCTTTTTTAATTGCTGTAATTCCAAAATCTTGTGCGATTAAGAAGGCTGTATCAAAATCAACATCATTGTTTATTGTTGCCATTATTCCATAATCTAATAATTTTTTAACAATTTCTCCTGTTGTCTTTTTCATTTCTTGTGCTAAATCCTTTACTGTAATTGTTTCTGGTATTGTAATTTCTGTAAGTTTGAAGATTTTTTGTTTTGTTCTTTCCTCATCAGGGTTATTTTTCTTTCTTCCTCTTTTTCCTCTTACTGTTGTTAAATCATAGTAATCAAGCATTCCTCCCTCTGGGTCAGAAAACATATTTGATAGTTTATTTTCTTGTTTTAAGTTTCTCAATTTTCCTGAATCAAATTCTTCATTTCTGCCTGATTTTGAGTTCTTTCTTTGTCTTGCTTCATCACTTGAATTTTTGCTATTATTTTTTTGCTTAACCATATTTCTGTTATATTCACGTGTGTTCTCTTTTTCTCCTAAGTCTTGAGCCATAATATTTTTAATGTTTTTTTCAATTCCTCTTTCGTCAAGCATTCTTTTATTATTATTTCTAAAATCGCCATTATTATTTCTATTTTTGAAATCGCCTCTATTTTGGTTGTTTCTAAATCCGTTGTTTTGTCCTCCATTTCTGTCATTTCTATTGTGTGCATTTCCTCCGAATTTATCCTCCTTAAAGTTTTTTTGACGATTATCAAACCTTGGCTTGTTTCCATATCCACGGTTATCTCTAGGCTCACGGTTATTATAATTGTCTCTATTATTAAAGTCCTTACGTCTTTCTTGATTATTCCTATTAAAGCTTGCTTTTTGCTCTTGTCTAGCTTCTACTCTTTGCTCAGGTTCTTGAGCTTGAGGTTTTGCTTCTTCTATTTTTTTAGCTTCTTCTACTTTTGGTGCTTCTTTTACTTCCTCTTTTTTTATCTCCTCTTTTGGTTCTTCCTTTTTTTGTTTTGAGGCAAACCCAAATAGTTCACTTGCAGTCATTGGTTTTGATGGCTTATCTCTATAAACAATATTATATTCTTTATTTTTGCTTCTTTCCACAAAGCCAACATCTTTTCTTTCTTGTGCTTCTTTTTTTGCTTTCTTTTCTTCTTCCTGTTTTGCAAGCTCCTCATCAGAAATAATAACCTCACGTCTTATTATTACAGGTGTGCTATTAGATTGCTTCTTATCCTCCTGCTTCTTTTCTAACTTTTCTTTCTTTCCTTTTGACATTTCTTTCTCTATTTTACTCGCTTCCTCTCCCTCGATAGTGCTCAAGTGACTTTTAATTTCAATTCCAAGCTTACTTGCCATATCAATAATTTCTTTACTAGATTTTTTTAATTTTTTTGCTAATTCATGTATTTTTACTTTATCCATAGCAAATCACCCCCGATTACATTTTTCTAGTATTCCCTCTGAAAAATTCTTATCTGTTATGCCTATTATTGCCTTATTCTTTTTTCCAATAGAACGACTTAAAAGTTCTATCGTACTTAATTCTATTACACTTATTCCATTATTAGTACAAACATATTTTATGTTTTTCTTGGATTTTTCAGATGTATCTTGTGCCACAATCACAAGCTTGGCTTTATGTTTTTGCACACTTTCTGTTACTGCATCCATTCCCGAAATTACTTTTCCGGGACCTTGCTGCAAGTCCAAGTATTCCTAAAACCTTTTCACTTTCTGTCAAATATCACACCTCTTAATTCCTCATATTTTTCATTTTTAACATTTGTCTTAAGTGCATTTTTTAGTCTATTTCCCTTTTGCACTTTTTCAAAACATTGCTCATTTTTACATATATAAGCTCCTCTTCCTTCTAGTTTTTGTTTTAAGTCTACGTTTATTTCATTGTTTTTGTTACAAACAATTCTAATTAATTCTTGCTTCTCTTTTTTATTTTTGCAGCCTATACATGTTCTTGTCATTTTTTCCTTCAATATTATTTGTCTACTCCTTCTTCTGCATTTTCTTCTTGTTCCCCTTCCTCTTGCATATTAGTTAACATCTCTCTAAATTGTGTTTCTGACTTAATATCTATTTTCCAATTTGTAAGTCTTGCGGCTAACCTTGCATTTTGTCCAGATTTGCCAATTGCAAGTGATAATTGGTCATCTGGAACAATTACTCTTGCTGATTTTTCCTCTTCATTTATATCCACTGCCATGACTCTTGCTGGAAGTAATGCTGAAGATATAAATATACTTGGGTCTTCATTCCATTCTATTACATCTATTTTCTCACCATTTAATTCATTTATTATATTTTGAATTCTAACCCCTTTTTGCCCTACACATGAACCTACTGGATCTATGTTCTCATTTTGTGCATGAACTGCCACCTTGCATCTATTTCCTGGATCTCTTGATACACTTTTTACTTCTATTAAGCCTTCATATATTTCTGGTATTTCAAATTCAAACAACTTTTTAACAAAGTCTCCTGCTGTTCTTGAAATTATAACTTGAGGTGCACCCTTTGTTCCTCTTACAACATCTACAACATATGCTTTAACTTTATCATTTACTTTATATTTCTCTGTTGGTATTTGTTCTTTTGTAGGCATTATTCCTTCTAGTTTACCTAAATCCAATACAATTGTTCCACTATCTGCCTTTTGTACTATTCCTGATACTATTTCACCTTTTCTTTCATTAAATTCGCTAAATACTAAATCTCTTTCTGCTTCTCTTAATTTTTGAATTATAACTTGTTTTGCTGTTTGTGCTGCAATTCTGCCAAAATTTCTAGGATTTATTTCTATGTCAATTGTATCTCCAACCATAAGTTGTTTGCTATATTTTGCTGCCTCCTCTTTTGTTATTTGTGTTACTGGATCTTCTAACTTTTCTACTATCTCTTTTACTGAAAATATATGTGTTTCTCCGTGTTGCTCTATCTACTACTACTCTTACATTTTCACTATCTTTATAATTATTTTTATATGCTGTGATAAGAGCAATCTCAATTTGCTCCATCAAATATTCCTTTTTTATTCCTCTTTCCTTTTCTAAAGCCTCTAAAGCTACCTCTAATTCCTTATTATCAATTGCTTTCACTTTAATCAATCCTTTCTTGTTTGAACTTACTTTTACCAATTATATTTTATTTTGATTTGTGCAATTAGACTCCTATCTAATTCTTTTTCGCCTTCGTTTGTTTGTATATATATTTTTTCTTTGTCAAACCTCCTGAGACCACCGAGATATAATCTTTTGTTTGTCAATCGGTTTAAATAGCTTTATTTCAATTTCTTCTCCTATTGCCCCCTCTAGGTGTTTATCTTTTCTTAAAACTCTTTCTATGCCTGTTGAAGATACTTCTAAGAAATATCCTTCCTTTATATAATCTGCCTTATCTAATATGTCGTTTATTTCTCCTGTTACTTTCTCACAGTCCGTAAGGCTTATTCCATTTTTGCTGTCTATATATATCCTTAAAAAGTAGTTTTTCCCTTCCTTTGTATATTCTACATCATATAGATTATACCCAAGTTCTTCTATTTTTGTCTTTATTAGGGCTTCAAACTTTTCCTCTATATTCGCCATATTTTTTCCTTCCCAGACATAGGCAAAGCGTGGAATTTGCTTCCACGCTTCTAGTCTCATATTTGTATTTATAATTTTACACTGTTTTTTAAGCCTTGTCAAGCTTTTTTTTGAATTTCCGTAAGTTTAATGTGTAGTAAAATTTTCATATAAATATAATGTAACAAAAGCAGCAATAAAGTTTGGAGAATGTAGAAGAGCAATATATAGATGGAGAACAAGGTATGATGGAAGTATAAAAAGCTTAGAGGATAAATCAAGAAGACCACACTATCATCCAAACCAACATACAGAAGAAGAACTAAAACTGATAAAGAATTCTAAGAATAGCAATATAAGGTACCTAAAATATATATTTTTTCAAAAAAGTGTGACATATGATTGACTAACCTTCAAGAGTGATGTCAAAATGCTCCGTCCCCCATTGCAAAATTATGTAAAATATGTTATAATTATGTTAGAATTGTTGATATACAATTCTCAAAATAAATTCCTAATGTATTAGGAAGAAAAACGGAGGAAAATTCCATGGCTAACATCAACATTGATACCGATCGGTATCAACTCTTGGACGGCACAGGCTATCTTGACAAGACCGAGGCCTACGACACCATCCGGATTATGTATTCTCACCTTCAGGGGGTGACCACCTACTTCTCAGACGGTCTCTGGTACATTGTCCAGAATAAAGCCCTCAAGTAAGCATGGACTCTGACTCCAATTGAATTGGCCTTTGGGCGGGGACTAGTATATATAGCCCCCGCCCAAGGCTTTTTAATTTTCCCTTGAAAATTTGCAAATTTTGTAGTATAATGTTTCATGTATTAATTTTATTTTATGGAGGTAGCTATGAAGGCTTTAATTAGCGTATCTGATAAAACAGGTATTACGGAGTTTGCAAAAGAATTAGAAGCTTTAGGTGTCCAAATCATATCAACTGGTGGTACTTATAAAAAGCTTAAGGAGGATGGCTTAAATGCTATTGAAATTTCTGAGCTTACAGGTTTTCCTGAGTGTTTAGATGGAAGAGTCAAAACACTTCACCCAAAAGTACATGCGGGAATTCTTGCTATGAGGTCAAAAGAAGATCATATGAAGCAGCTTGAGGATTTAGGTGTAGATACAATTGATTTTGTCATTGTTAATCTTTATCCTTTTAAATCTACTGTATTAAAAGACAATGTGACACGTGCCGAATGTGTTGAAAATATTGATATTGGTGGTCCAACAATGTTAAGAAGTGCTGCGAAAAACTATCAAGATGTTACAGTTATAACTGACCCAAAAGATTATGAAATCGTTTTGAATGAATTGAAATCTAATGGAGAAGTATCACTTGATACCAAGTTTTATCTAATGAATAAAGTCTTTGAGCATACAGCAAATTATGATGCTATGATTTGTAATTATCTCAAATCTGAGAGAAAAGATGATAGCTTTCCAAATGCATTAACTCTTACATATGAGAAGGTTCAAGAAATGAGATATGGTGAAAATCCTCACCAAAAAGCTGCTTTATA
>CARDEQ010000109.1:0-5218 GCA_948958005.1 uncultured Clostridia bacterium | reverse complement strand
CTTAGAACAAAAACTTATTTTTGCACGGATTAATACGGAATGATAGACCCACCAAGAGAAGGTGTGAAAAAGGCGATAACTACTTGCAAAAATGCCGGTATAAAGACAGTTATGATAACAGGAGACCATATACAAACTGCAAAGGCAATAGCAAAAGAGCTACGGTATATTAACCCATAATTCACTTGCAGTTACTGGAAATGAGTTAGATAAAATACCACAAAACCTTTTAGAAAAAGATATTATGAAATATAGTGTATTTGCTAGAGTTTCACCAGAACATAAGGTGAGAATAGTAAAAGCCTTCCGTTCTACTCGGTAGAGTAGTTGCAATGACAGGAGACCGGTGTAAATGATGCACCTGCTCTTAAAAATGCAGATATTGGTATATCTATGGGGTTAAATCGGAACTGATGTCGCAAAAAATGCATCAGATATGATACTTACAGACGATAATTTTGTTACTATTGTTGAGGCCGTGAAGCATGGCAGAGGAATATATGAAAATATAAGAAAGGCCATACATTTCCTTATAGCAACTAACATTGGAGAAATTGTCACAATATTTATTGGACTTTTGCTAGGTATGAATTCACCCTTACTTGCTATACAACTTTTATGGATTAATTTAGTTACAGACTCATTCCCAGCGATAGCGCTTGGGCTTGAACCTGAGGATAAAGATATTATGAATAGAAAACCTAAGGATGCAAGAAAAGGAATCTTTGCTGATGGATTATGGGGAAAAATTATTGTTGAAGGTACAATGCTTGGAATACTTACTCTTTTAGTGTTTAGCTTTGGAAGTAAATATTATAATTTAGATGTCGCAAGAACTATGGCATTTGTTACTCTAGGACTAATAGAGATGGTGCATAGCTTTAATATTAGGAGTGATGAATCTATATTTAAGTGTGGATTATTTAAAAATAAATATTTGTGCTTAGCATTTATTTTAGGACTAATAATGCAAGTTGGAATAGTAGTACTTCCAAGTGTAAGAGGAATATTTAGTTTGGTTGCACTTAATGGAGTGCAGTGGTTATTTATTGCAGGAGTATCTCTTGTACCAGTAGTAGTTATGGAATTACAAAAGAAACTAAATGAACTAGTTTTTGGAAAGCCAGTATATGATTACAAAGAGGTAAGAGAATAGAAAAAATTATAAAATTTAAATTTATTAGCTTTGATAAGCTCTGATAAAGTGTAGAGTTATAAGAGACGTTAAGCTTGTGATTTTTATTTAGTCCTTTAATAGAAGATTTTCTCTTGATTTCTTTTTTTAGGTATAGTAAAATATTTAATGAAAATTAAAATAACAAATGAGCTAAATCTAAAGTAGTAAATATGGGAGGAAGCATGCAAGATAATACTAATGATATACAAAGTAAATTAGAATTTTTAGGATTAGATTTAAATAATGTACCGAGGATTTTATTAGAGAATATAGGGGCTGAAATAAGACCAGCTAGAAATTATGAAGAAAAGAAGTATAAGGTATATAAGTATGTACCAATAAGTAAGGTTAAAATTTTGCTTACTAGGGCGAATAGAATGAATACTCTTCAAGAGAAAAGTAAGATGGCGTCTCCACTCCATACTTATCTTATGCCAGAAGGTGAAGAAGGGATACTCAAACATACAATATTTTTGAAGCTGATACAGGATTTGAAAATCACTGAAGTAAAGGAATTAGAAGCAGAGCAGAAAAGATTGGAAAAGGATATTCCTTTTAAAGTGAAATATAAAGAAAACTATTTATGGCAAATATATTACTCAGAGTATACAAAGACATATTATATGTTAGCACCAATAGAGGATTTGGATTGCTCTTGCCTATTCTATTTAATAAAAGAACAAATTAAATATGAAAAAACAGGAAAAGATAAAAATATATTTGTACCAATAAGTTACTTAGACTATTCAAAAAGGTATTTCACAAAGTCACAAGTAGCAGATATAGAAAAATATATTTGGCAATTCACAAAAGAATGGCCACTAGTATATGAGGTATATGACAAAAGTGAAAACATGAGCTTCCAAATTGTTGGAAATACAAAAGTTTATGAAGGAGTAAATAGTGTTTACAAAATCATTTTAAATAATGATGAAGAAGCAATTAGGTTTTATAGATTAATAAAGGCATTATTTATACTTGAAACAGAATTTCCAAATAGATATAAATTCGAAGTAAGAATTGCAGACAATGGAGGTTTAGAATTTTTATATACAGAGAATCAAATATCAAAAACAATAGATTATGACAGCTTAAGCAAATTTATTAGAGAGGAATTCTTAAAAACTAGAGTTGCATCAGAAGAACAGAATGAAGAAATACTAGAATTATATGAAAGGTTAGAAAGTACAAAACAGGAAGAACAGGATAAACAAGAAGAATATCAAATGAGACAAAAGCAAGTAACAATGTACTTAGAATGCAAAAAAAGTTTTTTTGGAAAGATAAGGTATTTCTTTAAAGGAAAACGTAAGGTAAAACCTAAAGAAAACGAAATAATGCAAGTTAAAAGAAAAAAAGAAAAAGCAAATAAAGAAGACTTAATTTATGACACTAAAGAATATTATACAATAGACGATTTAATTAATATTACTAAAGTTCTAGAAAGAACTAATACTCAAATACGAAATACAAAAGCAGACATAAAAGCATTAGAGGAGGCAATAGAAAGATTAAGCAAAAAAATAGAAAATGCTAAAAGCTATTTAAATGAGATAGAGGAGCATAAAAAGAGTATATTTGAATTTTGGAAATTTGTAAATAAAGACGAAGCTCTTGGCCTAAACGAGCCTGAGGTTAAGGAGGAAGCACAAAGACAAATAGAAAAGACCTTTAATTATGAAGAGGATATGGAGGAGCTCGGCAAGAAGATAGATAAACAAAATAGAAGACATCTTTCTAAAGAAGAATGTGACAGCCTGTATATTGCAAATACTAATGTATTGGAGGATATAAATGCTCTTAAATACGAAAAAAAGGACAATTTTAAGGAAAGATTAAAAGAAATTAAAAAAGAGGCATTAGAGCAAGAAGTATTATTTGCTTCAGAAGAATTTGATATATTTGGTGGAATGACAGAAGACAAAACCAAAATAAGCATGCTTGGAAATACAAAACATAGAGAAATAAAAAAGAGTAAATTTAGAATACTTGAAATAACAAAAAATACAGACAATGAGCAATATATAGAGGCATTAAAAGGCGTTACAAGTAGCTTAGATAGCGCACTAGAAAAAATAAAGCTTGGTGCAAAACTCAATGCATATATTGCGAGTACAGGTATATTAAATAACCAAAAATATAGCATTTTATATATAAATCCACAAAATGCATTAAATACATTAAAAGATGTAGACAAAATAAATCTCTATAACATAAAGTTAAATGAAAACACAAAAGCGATTGCTTTAACTAATATAGTTTATTATGAAAATATTAATAAAACTTTACCAGATGGAATGGATATGTCAGATAAAATATTGGTAGATATGAGTAAATTGAAATTAGAGCCCAAAAAACAAAAGTTATTTAGAATAAATCAGGAAATAAATGATATAGAAGTTCAAACTAAAATAGTTTGTGTATATGAGTATGAGGTATTGGAGGAATAATGAAAAGAAATTTGATTATTGTGCTTGCATTTTCTGTGATTTTAGGTGCTGTAATTTTAGTACTAAGCATAGTTAAAGACAAAGAAAATTTAGAAAATATACAAAGACAATTAGATAATGTGGAGCTCCAAAAGGCTGAGGTTTTAGAATATATAGTCTATGGAACACATTTAAATTTGAAGGGTGCAATAATTAAAGAGGCAGAGGAGATAAAGGATGTAAATCTAGTGTTAGCAGGAGAAGATGGTAAAAAGCAGGTATTAGATTTAGATTATAAGCAGGAGGACAATAAAATAGAATTTTGGACATCAGATGTTTTAAATGAGGGGATAGATTTAGAATGTCTTGAAACAAATAATTATATTGTATTACTAGAATTTAATGGAAAAGGAAGTTCAAAAAGTAAACTTTATTTATTAGAGAATAAAACAGATTATTCAGATATTAGATATTATACACTAACTAAAGATAAGAAAAATAAAAAAATAGATATACAATTTGTTAATGGATATATGGATATAAATGTAGTAAAATCTAGACTTCCAAAAGAAGTATATGATATTGTAATAGATCCAGGACATGGTGGCTCAGATAAAGGGGCAAAGGGAAGCGGATATGATGAAGCAGATTTAAATTTAGAATATGGTAAAAAAGTAAAAAGCGAATTAGAGAAATTAGGACTAAAGGTAAAAATAACAAGAGACGGAACAGAAGCTGAGGAGAGCTTTGGGAGGAATACAGTTTATGCAGAAAATGGAAGAATAAATGTAGTTCGGAAATTCAAAGGCAAAATATGTATTTTCAATTCATTTAAATAGTATAACAGATGCAAATACTTTAAGTGGTGTTGAAATCTATGCTCCACCTAAAGTTGAATTAACATTTGCAAAGGCTTTTGCTGATAATATAGTGAGATATGCTGGTACAACATATTCAGACTTACAAGTAATATACAAGAAGCTTGAACGGTGTTTATGTAAGAACTTTTAGAGACTGGGAGATAGAGGAGTCAATAGAAGAAGCAAACGAGGCGGGACATGAGCCATATGAAATAACTAATGATACTCCATATTTATATATGATAAGAGAAACAGGAGGAATTGCAACAAAGGCATATGTAGACGGTAGAAATAAAGAATATGGCAAAAATAAATATTATAATTCAAATATAGGAGTAGAAGCATATTTGCTCGAGCTTCGGATATATAAATAATGAAAAAAACCTCGAGCAATTATTAGAGAGACAAGAAGACTATGTAAAAGCAATAGTAGAGACGATAAAAAAACAAGTTATGTAAAAGTTGCATATATGTTAAAATTGTGGTATAATTAAAGAGAAATACAGCCCTAGAGGCTAGAAATTTGGAGGTATAAACAATGTTCAGAGGTATTCTGAAAATCCGGCAATCCATCATAGCTTGCATCGGCATTATACTCCTTGGCTTAATCTGTATGAGCATTACCGGTCCTGTTCTGTCTGGTGCTCTCAAGTATTGGGGAATAAACCAGAGCATAGAGGAGAACAGAGCACTTGGTGACAAGCTGACACAATATGGGCGTAGACGTGACGATGTAGATGCCTATATCAAGG
>CARDEQ010000108.1:0-5256 GCA_948958005.1 uncultured Clostridia bacterium | reverse complement strand
AGGATACAAGAAATTGAAGTTGAACTTTTAGATTATGCAAGGACAGAATTATCGAAGCTTGAGTTTTTGGAATTGTATTTGACTAAAAATGCACAAAATCATTCTGGGGTTATCTCATTTAATATAAAAGGAGTGCATCCCCATGATACAGCTAGTATATTGGATTCAAAAGGAGTATGTGTGAGGTCAGGGAATCATTGCGCACAACCGCTTATGAGATATTTAGGAATAGATTCTACTTGTAGGGCTAGTTTTTATTTTTATAATACTAAGGAGGACATAGATAGATTGGTAGAGGCTTTGAAGGAGGCTTATGAGATGTTTAAGAGATATGTCAAATAACTGTCTAGCTTATGGTGAACTGTTTGTATAAAAATATAGCAGGATAAATTTATATTTTATAAAAAGAGGGATATTATGGAAGATATTTACAATGATTTGATTATGGAGCATAGTATGGATTCGTATAATAAAAAGAAGCTAGAAAATGCAGATTATAGTCAGCTTGGGCATAATCCTAATTGTGGGGATGAAATTACTTTGGAGTTAAAGCTTAATGGAAATGTTATTGAGGATATGGGATTTTCTGGGCATGGATGTGCTATCTCTCAGAGTTCTACGTCAATTATGATAGATACTTTGAAGGGTAAAACTATTGAGGAAGCTAAAGAGATTGTGCAGACTTTTATAGCTATGATTAAAAGGGAAGAAACGACTGAAGCTGATCTTCAAAAGCTAGAAGATGCGATTGCTTTTAAAAATGTATCAAATATGCCAGCAAGAGTAAAATGTGCACTTCTTGCTTGGCATACAATCGAGGAGATACTAAATGGAAAATAGAAGAGTTTTATTAGGTATGAGTGGAGGAGTAGATAGTAGTGTTTCTGGACTTTTATTAAAAGGACAAGGCTATGAAGTCGTTCGGAGCAACATTAGAATTTTTCAAAAGTAGTAGCTGCTTTGATAAAAATACACAGCTTGATGCTAAAAATATTTGCGATTCACTTGGAATACCACATTTTACATATGATTACAAAGAAGAATTTAGGAAATATATTATAAACAATTTTATAGACTGTTATTCAAATTGTAAGACGCCAAATCCTTGTATAGAATGTAATAAATATATGAAATTCGGATTTATGTATGAAAAAGCTAAGGAACTTATGTGCAATTATATAGCAACAGGGCATTATGCTAAAACAGAATATAGCAGAGAATATAAAAGATGGATATTAAAGAAATCAAATGCAGGAGGAAAAGATCAAAGCTATGTGTTATGGAGTATTCCAAAAGAGATTTTAGAGCATGTATTATTTCCTCTTTCAGATTTTGAAGATAAAGAAGAAATAAGAAAGATAGCAAGAGAAAATAACCTAAAGGTTGCAAATAAGCCAGATAGTGAGGATATTTGTTTTATTCCAGATGGAAATTATAAAAAATTCTTAGAGAATAACTCATGTTTAAAACAAAATAAGCGGAAATATAGTAAATTTAAAGGGAGAAATACTAGGAGAACATATAGGACTACATAATTATACAATAGGACAAAGAAAAGGGCTAAAAATCTCATATAAAGTCCCATTATTTGTAGTGGGCTTTAATAAAGAAAAAAATGAAGTGATAGTAGGAGAAGAAAATGAGTTATACAAAAAAGAGTGTAGGGTAACAGATATAAATCTATTATTAGTAGACAAAATAAAAGACCAAATGGAAGTAGAAGTAAAAACAAGATATTCTAGTAAATCTGCAAAGGCAAAAATAATACAAGAAGGAAAAAATATAACAATAGCTTTTGAAGAACCACAAAGAGCGCTAACGAAGGGACAATCAGCTGTATTTTATCTACGGCGATATCGTTGTTGGGGGAGGAAAAATAGTATAATGTTAACATCAGTTGACAAAGTTCAAAGTGAACTTGATAGATTGCAACTATAATTTACGATATAATTAAGGCTAAGAAGGGAGGAGATAAAGTATGACTTTAGGAGAAAGGCTGTTAGAATATAGAACTAATTTAAAAATGTCTCAAGATACATTAGCAGAAAGGGTAGGTGTTACTAGACAGACGGTTTCGAAATGGGAAACAGACCAAAGTACACCAGAATTTAATAAGATTTTACCAATATGTGAGGTGTTCGGAATAACAACAGGCGAATTAATAAAAGGCGAAAAAGAGGAGGTTATTATAAAAAATGACAAAAGTGATGCAGTATTTTTATATAATCTAAAAAGGAGCAAAAAAAAGGCTGTATTTCTTAGTATTAGTGTATTTTTGTATATTGTAGGTGTATTTATAACACCATATATGGTAGAAGTTAAAGAAGCTATTCCAGGAGAGGCAATTATGGTCGCGCGGAACATTATGGGCAATTGCAACAGTATGTCTGGTATATTTTTTTGTAGCATATCCAAAAGGAAGGGAAGAAGAAAATGGAAAATAAAATTGTAAAAATATTTGCAATATTTTTAGCTTTAATGATAATAAGTGCAATAATAAATTTTTTGATAATAACTATAACAGGGAAGGGAAAAAACTATAAAATCAAACTATTTGGATTTGGAGACAAAACAAAATTAATAGCACAAAATGAATACGATTTAAAGGAAATGGAAAAAATAGAAATAGATACAAAAGCTAGTAATGTAAAAATTGTAGATGGTACAGACGACAAAGTAAGAGTAAGAATTTATGGATTAGAGGGAGAAAGATATAATTTAAACACAAATAATAATAAATTGAAGATAAGTAAAGATAGTAGTGAATTTTATATATTTTCATTTTTCTTCTTTGCTAGACAAGAAATAATCGTAGAATTACCAAGTACATACGATAAGGACATACGGAATAAAAATTTCTAGTGGAAATACAGAAATACTATCTTTGCCAAAGGCTGATATAGAAGTAGAAAGCCGTTCAGGAAATGTAAGATGTGGAAATATTAAGAAGGCAAGAATAACTACAACCTCAGGAGGTATTAATATAGAAAATGCAGAAGAAGCAGAGTTAATAGCAAGTTCACGGAACCATTATAGCAAAAGATATATTAAATCGGAACAATAAAAACAACTTCACGGAACTATTAAAGCAGGAAATATGGAAAATGGAAAATTAGAAGCAGCATCTGGAAATATAAAATTAGGAGATATTAAAAATGCACAAATAAGTACAACTTCCGGAGCAATTGCAGCACAAAATGTAGGAAGAATATCAGTAAAAGCAAGTTCTGGAAATATTAAAATAAATAGTATAAGTGAATTTTGTAAGTTAACTACAACATCAGGAGCAATAAGAATTGAAGATTGCAATTTGACAGAAAATTCAAGCATACAAGCAACTTCAGGAGGAGTATATATACTTCGATTAAATGATGTATATGTAGATGCAAAAGCAACCTCAGGAAGTATAAAAGTAGAAAAAAATAATAGAAAATCAGACATTGAATTAAAGATAACTACAACCTCAGGAAGTATTAAAGTTAATAAATAGTTATTGACAAGTTATTTAAAATGTGGTAATCTAGTATTCAATACCAGATTTAAAAGAGGTGTGATACAAATGACTAGAATAAAATTAAAAGACAGGATACTACCAGTATATACAAAAGGAGAGGAAATTTTTAATATGACTTCTCATATTGTAGGAGGAGTACTTGGGATTGTTGCAACAGTATTGTGTGTTGTAATGGCTTCAATACATGGAAATGTTTATGGAATAATAAGTGGAGCAATATTTGGAGCAACTATGATAATTTTATACACTATGTCAAGTATATACCATGGATTGAGTCCAAAAACTACTGGAAAGAAAGTATTGCAAGTGTTAGACCATTGCTCAATATTTCTTCTAATTGCAGGCTCATATACACCATTTACTCTATGTACATTAAGAGAAGCAGATCCAGTTTCAGCTTGGATAATATTTGGAGTAATTTGGGGTGCGGCAATTGTTGGAATAGCGCTAAACTCAATAGACTTAAAACACTATAAAAAATTTTCAATGATATGTTATTTAGCAATGGGCTGGTGCATAATATTTAAAATGCCAATATTGCCAGAATACCTAGGCATACCAGGATGTGTACTTCTAGTTGTAGGAGGATTGGTATATACAGTAGGAGCAATACTTTATGGTGTACGGAAAAAAACATAAATATATGCATTCAGTCTTTCATTTATGCATATGTGTAGCAAGTTTGTTGCATTTTTTATGCATTCTAATGTATGTAATGTAGAAAAGAAATAAAAGAGAATAATTTATAAACCGAATAATTGGTCAAAAATATGCAAATTTTATAAAAAAACTTGCATATTTTTTTTTATAATAATATAATATTAAAAATCGATATAATAAAAAGGATATAGGGGTGGATTAAGGATATGCAAAAACGTATACATGAAACAATTGAAATCACTGATTTAAAAGACATGCTTAAAAAAACAGGAGAAGTTTATGCAGATAGGCCAGCATATAAATTTAAAACAGAAGTAGAAGACAAATTTGATATAATTACACATAAAGAATTTAGAGAAATGGTTGATGGACTTCGGAACAGCACTTATAAAATTAGGCTTAAAAGGAAAAAGAATAGCTGTTATAGGAGAAAACAGATATGAATGGGGTATGGCATATTTGGCAGTAACTTGTGGGACAGGAATAGTAGTTCCACTTGATAAATCATTACCAGAAAACGAAATAAAAAGCTTAATTGAGCGTTCAGAGGTTGAAGCTATTTTTTATTCTCAAAAATATGATGAAATAATGAAAAAATTAAAAGCAGAGGGTGTACGGAAAGCTAAAAAACCTTATATCTATGGATTTAACATCACATGAAGATGGAGTATATTCACAAAAAGATTTAGTAGAAAAAGGAAAAAAATTAATTGAAGAAGGAGATAGAAGCTTCTTAGATGCAGAGATAAATGCAGAAGAAATGGATATGATGTTATTTACATCAGGAACAACATCTATGTCAAAAGCAGTAGCATTATCTCATAAAAATATCTGCACAAATATAGTAGATATTGCATCAGTATTAGATGTAAATAATGAGGATACAATGTTATCCTTCTTGCCAATGCACCATGCATTTGAATGTACAGTTGGATTTTTATATCCACTATATAGAGGAGCAGCAGTTGCATTCTGTGAGGGAATAAAACATATTGCTGATAATTTAAGAGAATATAGAATAAGTGTAATGGTTTCAGTACCAGTACTATTTGAAAACATGTACAGAAAACTTATGAAAAACA
>CARDEQ010000107.1:0-5270 GCA_948958005.1 uncultured Clostridia bacterium | reverse complement strand
GCTAATGATATTGTTACTGTGTTTATGTAGTATCCATTTCTTGTACTTCCTGATATGTTTGCATTTGGCTTTAGTAGTTCTCCTTTTGTTACTACTGGTGTTGCAATTGAGTCTTGGCTTAGTCCTGCATTATCATATACCTTTACTACTATGCTATATGTTCCATTTGGATTTAAGCCTGTATTTGCATCATATACTCCTGCATTGTTTTCTCCATACTTGCTTCCATTTATCCAATATTCATATCTCGCTACTTTAGATGTTTCGTCTCCTGCTGATACTCTTATTCTAAAGCTTCTTTCTAATATGTTTTCTACTACTGGTGCTCCTACTGTTGGTTTTACTGTATCTTTATATACCTCTACTAATTTAGGTGAAGATGTATTTCCTGCCTTATCTACTGCTGTTATTGCTATTTTCCACATTCCATCTGTTTCTATTGTGATAGGGGTATTTATTTTTACTATTCCATCACTTTTCTTTTGGAGTACATTTTGCAGGTTGTAAACCTCATATGTATATCCTGCTATTATTCCTCCTTCATTATCTTCTGCTGTTATGTTGATTTGCCCTGTTGACGTAATCCATCCATTTGCTCCAGCTGTTCCGATTATCTCTGCTTTAGTTATGGTTGGTGAAATGTTATCAAAAAGCACATCTTCATTTGACTCTGGTGACGAATATTCTACTCCATCTGTGGTCCATGCATAGATTTCTGTTTGTCCTAAAGTGCTAATCTTAAAGTAACAATGATTACTACATATTAATTAAAAATTAAAATAGGGAAGAGGATATATAAAAAGAACTTAGAAATCTACTAAGCTCCTTTTTGATTTAAGCCTTAGGCTCAATATGAAAATCGCATCCGTTTGTTCCTTCAGCAGTTATTGTACATGAACTTAGTGGAATACAAACAAGTGGACGAATTCCACTTCTTGACCATCCGCCAGTCATTAAATGTAAATGATATACCAGTACCAGAGACTTCACCATTACCAATGCATTGAATGTCATAAATGGCTCCATTTTCAGTGATGCTTATGGAGCGTGTAGCTAAAAACGAACTATTAACATTTAGAAGTATGTCATAGTATTTATTATTTATCCACTCTGAATCTGAATTTTCAGCAGAGAATTTATTTATCCAAGTACTTTGTTTTAATTCTATATTACCATTTTCTTTTCCAAGGTACCATTGATTTTGCAAATTCTTATTACCAAATTGATTATATTTCTCAAATAGATTCCATATAGATGGTGAATTTCCAGTAATGTTTCTTACTTCTTGTCCATATGTTGCATATCCATTATTAAAATTAGTATAATCAAATTTTGTTACTGCTTCTATATCGCTTATATTTAAACTTCTAGCTACTAAACCTCTATAATTATCATTAGTGTAACATGAATTACATAAATCATTTAATAACTTTACTACATTGTTGTATCCAGTAGCATCTGCTAAATATAATTGACCATCATTGCTTAAACCACCATTTGATACAGCATTATTAGATATTAAGTACAAATATTTACTGTCTATTTTAAAAATTCTCCATTTAATATTTGCATCTGTTGAAAAATTCTGAGGTTTATTAGCTTCAACATATATGTCTTCAAGCTCAGCAGTTCCAGTATATTGTGCTTCTGCTACGTAAGAGCTATTGGCTGGTACATAATCTATATATTTACCTATATCTGTTATTTTATCAATAATTGGTGGAGCTGGATTATTTTTATCTATATCCTTGATAGCACTTTGTACATATGCGTCTGCTCCATTTGTTTTTGCTCATTAGTTTGAGCCTCTGCATAGTTTATAGTTCCTTGTGTTGCTAAATTAATGAATTGTGCTTTAAATACAGTGTTGATGCTAACTGCTGCAAGTATTATTAGTACAATAATTGTGATAATTAATGCAACAAGAGTTATAGCGTTTTCTCTTTTAAAAAAATGTTTTGACATTTTATTTTGCCTCCTTAAAATCTTTTGTTTCAATTAGAATTATTATTTCCGTTCATGTATAAATTATAAGCAAATAAAGCTTGCTTTTATATATCACATAAAAAATGATATATAAATTATTATATCTATAATTTCAACAAAAAGTCAAGATAAAAAAATCAGTTTAAATAAAAATATCTTAAACATAAATGAATATACAGCTAAGTGGCAATTTACGAACAAAATCAATTGACAGAGAATAAAACATTATGTTATACTTACATATATTTATAAAACAACGCAGGGTACCATATAAGTAGAAAAGAAATAGCTTTTACTTATATGGTATTTTGTAATAAATAATCACTTTTTTTAATACATATACCTTGCAAAAACTAAAAAAACATGTTATGCTTATAACATAAATTTAAAAGAGGGGATTGATACCTATGATAGATATAAAATTAATCAGAGAAAATCCTGAAATTGTTAGGGAAAATATAAAAAAGAAATTCCAAGATTACAAACTAGAGCTTGTTGATAAAGTAATTGAATTAGATAAAAAGAGTAGAGAAACAACATTAAAATGTGATAGCCTTAGGGGAGAACGTAATAAGCTAAGTGAGCAGATAGGACGGACTTATGCACGAAGGCAAAAAAGAAGATGCAGATAAGATTAAAGTTAAGGTAAAAAATATAAACGAGGAACTTCTTGAAATAGAGAAGCTAGAGGAAGACTATAAAACAGAAGTAAATAATATAATGATGAAAATTCCAAATATCATACATGAGAGCGTGCCAATAGGAAAAGACGATAGTCAAAATGTCGAGGTGCAAAAATATGGAGAGCCAGTTGTACCAGATTACGAAATACCATATCATACAGAGATTATGGAGAAATTTTCAGGAATAGATTTAGATTCTGCAAGAGAGGCTTCTGGAAATGGCTTCTATTACCTTACGGGAAATATTGCAAGGCTACATTCTAGTATTTTAGCTTATGCAAGAGATTTTATGATAAATAAGGGATTTATATATGCGATCCCTCCATTTATGATACGTTCAGATGTTGTATCAGGTGTTATGAGTTTTGAAGAAATGGATGCTATGATGTATAAAATAGAGGGAGAGGATCTTTATTTAATTGGTACAAGTGAGCATTCAATGATTGGAAAATTTAAAGGAAAAATATTGGATAGTGAAAAAATGCCATATACAATGACTTCATATTCACCTTGTTTTAGAAAAGAAAAGGGCTCACATGGCATTGAGGAAAGAGGTGTATATAGAATACATCAATTTGAAAAACAAGAAATGATAGTTGTATGCGAGCCAGAAGAAAGCTATATGTGGTATGATAAAATGTGGTCATATACAGTTGAATTATTTAGAAGTTTAAATATCCCAGTGCGTACACTTGAATGTTGTTCAGGTGATTTAGCAGATTTAAAGGCAAAAAGTGTTGACGTTGAGGCATGGAGTCCAAGACAAAAGAAATATTTTGAAGTTGGAAGCTGTTCAAACCTAACAGATGCACAAGCTAGACGCCTTGGTATCAGAATTAAGAAAAAGGGCGAAAAACAAAGTTATTTTGCACATACTCTAAATAATACAGTAGTTGCACCGCCTCGTATGCTAATTGCATTCTTAGAAAATAATTATAATGAAGATGGAAGTGTAGATATACCAGAGGTTTTAAGAGCATATATGGGTGGCATGAAAAAGCTTGAAAGCTAATCGAAAGGAAAGCATATGATAGTAAAAAATCCTAAATTTGAAATATCAGCAGTTAGTAAAAAACAATATCCAAATAAAAACTTGCCAGAGGTTGTGCTTGCAGGAAAATCTAATGTACGGGAAGTCCTCCTTTATTAATACACTTATAAATAGAAAAGCATTAGCTAGAACAAGTAGTGAGCCACGGAAAGACAAGACAGATAAATTTTTATAATATAGACGAGAGCTTCTACTTTGTTGACTTACCTGGATATCGGGTATAGCAAAATGTCAAAAAGGGAGCAAGAGCAAGCTCGGTAAATTCATAGAGGAATACTTATTTTCAAGAAAAAATATTGCTTTGATAATTTTATTAATAGATATTAGACACAAGGTATCTGAGAATGATAAAATGATGTATGAGTACATAAAAAGCACGAACAAACCATATCTGATAATTGCAAATAAAGCAGATAAAATTGCAGTAACAAAAGTAGATGAGGCAGTTCTAGAAATTAGGAAAGAGCTAAATTTAGATAAAAACGAGATATTACTTCCATTTTCAGCAGAAAGAAGGATTTACTCAAGCAAAGTGTGGGAAAATATAAACTTTAGAAAGGAATGAACTAAAGGTGAAACTTGGTGCAGATAATGAAACATTAGCAGAAAATAGAATACTAATTTTATATTTACTATCATTATTAGAGAATCCAATAAATAATGATTCACTTTATAGGCTTGTTTTATCAATACAAGACATGAATTATTTTTATTTCCAACAATTTCTATTAGATTTAGAAGAAAACAAATATATAATGCGTTATGACAAAGAAGAAAGCGAAGTTTATGAAATAACGCAAAATGGTAGAAGTACTTTAGCTTTAACGATAGATATGCTTCCTCGGAATTATAAAAATGAAGGTAGATACAAGATTAAAAGGGGAATTAAAAGAACTTCAAAATGAATCGGCGATAAAGGCAGAGTTTATTCCACTTAGTGAGAAGCAGTTTATTGTAAAATGTAAAATTATTGAAAATAATGTGACAATATTTGAAGTACAAACACTTGCAAGCTCTAGAGAGCAAGCCGTTAAAATAGTTAAAAATTGGGAGGAAAACACAAATGAGATTTATCCAAAGGTAATAGAATTATTGAATAAAGAAAAAGAGGAGGAAGAATGAATGCCAGAGAATAAAGAATTTGTAAAAGATATAGCAAGTATTGACGAGGATTTTGCTACTTGGTATACAGATATTGTAAGAAAAGCTGATTTAGCTGATTATACAGACACAAAAGGATGTATTGCAATAAAACCATATGGTTTTGCAATATGGGAAAATATTAGAAACTATGCAGATAAATTATTCAAGGAGACAGGTGTACAGAATGTGTACTTTCCAATGTTAATACCTGAAAGTTTACTTCAAAAGGAAAAAGACCATGTAGAGGGGTTTGCTCCAGAGGTTGCACTTGTCACAGAAGCAGGAGGGGAAAAGTTAGAGGAGAATTTAGTTATAAGGCCAACATCAGAGACAATATTTTCAAATCTTTATTCAAAATGGCTAAAATCATGGAGAGATCTTCCAATGGTATATAACCAATGGTGTAG
>CARDEQ010000106.1:0-5277 GCA_948958005.1 uncultured Clostridia bacterium | reverse complement strand
GAACATCTTGACTGGCTACAATTCTCAATTGACAACTTTAGTATACTACTTTTTTTAGTATTTGTCAACTTTTACTCAAATATTAGTTGAAATTATTGGATAATATCAACTAATCAATACTTGAGTCACTATTCTTACCTTTAATGTATCCTTTTTTAAATCCTATATAATAAGCGAGCCAATTTCGTTGGATAGTATCACAATATGCTAATTCTTCATATTCCAAAAATAATGCACTTATCTCAGTGCTTTTTAATTCTTCTATATTCTCTTCTATTGCAGATATTTTCTGGCTAATTTCAATATTAGGTTCTTGTGCAAATAATATAGGCAAATAATCTTCAAGTATATTGACTACTTTAAGAACATTTTCTTTATTAAAATCTTGTTCAATATTAAGTTTCATAGGTACCTCCTACATAAAATAATACCACTGCGTTATAACATAGTCAAGCTATAACATAGTTAAAATATAAAATAACTTAGTTTAAAATATAGTAGAGGTGTATTATGGTATATTTGAATGTTAAAGAACTACTAGAAAATAAGGGGAAAACTAAATACTGGTTGGTACAAAAAATGAATAGTGATTATGACACAATAGGTGCTATGATGGATAATCAAACTATAAGTATAAGATTTGAAACTATTGATAAATTATGCAGTGTTTTAGAATGTGAGCCAAAAGATTTAATAAAAAGAGTATAAAATATCTAATGTGTAGCATAGTTAAATTATATTTTCATTTTCTATAAAATAGGTTTAGAGGTGTAGGTATGATTTATATTAACGTAAAAGAAATTTTAAAGAAACAAGGTAAAACTAAATATTGGCTGGTTAAAAACATGGAAGGAAGCTACCAAAGCATAACTGCAATGATGAACAATGAGACAACTGGAATTAAATTTGATACACTGGAAAAATTATGTAATTTGTTGGAGTGTACCCCAAATGATATTATTAAAATAAAGAAATAGGCACTTGCTAATATATTTACAAGGTGGAATTGGAATAAAAAGACTTTACTCCAGAGGCTTGCTACTTTATGCCGAGAAAAACCTTGTAAATATGACGAAAAAATATAATTGCTAAAGGTCTGGTAGGCACTTTTGTGCTTACCAGACCTTAGAAGATAATTATTTTTATAATTTAATATAAAAAATTTAATTTTACTATTGACAGTATATAAAAAATATGGTATATTAATTCATAGATTTTGGGTGTTACTTTAGTTATAATAACTAAGGAACAGGAATGATTATTTTTTTTGAGATAGTGGTTCGCAATATATGCAACCCGCTACCTGCTCCAAATAAAAGCACCCAAATTATTGGGTGCTTTTTATTTAATTAAAATGCTCCTTTAGCTCAGTTGGTTAGAGCAACCGGCTCATAACCGGTAGGTCCAAGGTTCGAGCCCTTGAAGGAGCACCAAAACATTAGAACTAAGCGAACTTTAAAAGTTGCATAGTTCTATTTTTTTATCTTCTTTTATAGAACCTTTAATTATTTTAAAATAATTGTAGACTTTTAGTAAAAAATAAGATAAAATAGAGAAGGAAAAATATAGGAGGAGGAAGAAAGAATGCTAGTAGAGAAAATTGTATTTGCTGTTTTGGCTACGTATCTGCTAATAATGATGTTTTTTAAATTCATAAGCAAAATAGACAAGATATATATATCAATACTAGTAATGCAATCTTTAGGTCTCCTTTTAGAAATAATAGAAATGCTCTTTACACTTAATTATAACATTTTTATTAAAATTATAATGTACTTAATATCAGTAGTTATGCCAATTATAATATTACTTTTAGAATATAAAGGCAAAAACTTTTCAGAAATTATCTTCAGCATAATCGCAAAATTTTATGATATCACAGGAAATAGTAAAAAAAATAAAGAACTATGGTTAAAGCTTATAGACAAATATCCAGACAATTATTTAGCACATGTCAAACTTGCAGAAATTTATGAAAAAGAAGGTGGAATGAGAAAAGCAATAGACGAATATGTAAAGGCAGTAGATATAAATAAAAAAGATTATGATTCGTACTATAAAATATCCTTCCTTTTGAATGAGTTAGGGAAAAGGGAAGATGCAACAGTTATGCTAAAAAATCTTCTAGAAAAAAAGCCAGAATATGTACAAGCTAGTATGCTACTTGGTGATATATTGTGCTCGCAGGAGATGTATAAAGAGGCATTAAATGTCTATAACAAAGGGTTAAAACACTCGCCAAATAATTATGATTTATATTATAGCATGGGAATTGTATATACTATGCTAAATGACTTTCCAAATGCTAAACTATGCTATGAAAAGGCTGCTACAATTAATAGTTTACTAACACACGCATACTATGCCTTAGGGCAAATAAATTTGATAGAAATGGATTTAGACGAGGCAGAGAGGTATTTTAACAAATGTTTAGAAGATAAAGAACAAGAACCTGATGCATATTACAAATTAGGAAAAATATATATGTTAAGAGGAGATCATGATAATGCAGTGCATTTCATAAATTTAGCAATAGAATTAGACAATAACTATATAAGAATTGCAAATCAAGAGCCAATATTTATACCAATAAAAAGTAAATTCAAAATGCCAATTATAGACGAAGAAGATATAGGAAAGAGAAAAACTAGTCATACAGAAAAAGAGAAAAAAGCAATGAAGCATCTAGATAAAACTTATGGAATAGTTGGCAAACTTAATATTCATAAATTAAAACCAAAGACAAAATCTATCCAAATAGGTATAGAAGACGAAAGAGAAAAATTTTAAATTTAGGGAGGAATAGCAAAATGACAATTATTCAAAGTATAATTTTAGGAGCCATACAAGGCTTAACAGAATTATTACCAATCTCAAGTTCAGCACATCTTTTTTTAGTACCATGGGCATTTGGCTGGACAGAGCTAGAGGCATTTAATATAGATTTTCAAGCCTTTGATGTAGCACTTCATGCTGGAACATTACTTGCAATAGTGATATTCTTTTTCAAAGACTGGATAAAGCTAATTATACGGAGGCTTTAAGCAAGCTGTCAAAAAGGAGAAATCCTTTGAGGGAAAAATGTTCTGGTATTTAGTAATTGCGACAATACCAGGAGGAGCAATAGGTTTTCTCTTAGACCATTTTCTAGAAGATGCGCTAAAAACACCACTAATTATTGGAGGTGCACTAATAGTAATGGGAATTTTGCTTTATATCGTCGACAAAAAAATGAAATCAGAGGTTGAATATGAAGATATGACATTAAAACAAACATTTTTAATTGGTCTATCTCAGGCACTTGCATTTATTCCAGGTGTATCACGTTCAGGAATTACAATGACAACAGGAAGAATGCTTGGAGTAAAAAGAGAAGCAGTAGCAAAATATTCCTTTTTACTATCAACACCAATTGTTGCAGGTGCAACACTATATAAATTAAAAGACTTTGTTATAAGTGTACCATTTTTTATAGGAATTGCAGTAAGCTTTGTTGTACGGATTATTTGTAATAAAGTTCTTATTAGAGTATCTAAAAAAAGGAAGCTTCAAGGGTTTTGCAATATATAGAGTAATTATTGGAATTGTAGTTATAGCATTGTTTTTCATTAAATAGAACAATATAAAAATTATATACTAAAAGAAAATTAATAAGGAGGAAGGAACATGGAACCAATTGCATTAAAACACCCACTATTAGAGCACAAACTAGCAATTTTAAGAGACAAAAAAACAGGAACAAAAGAATTTAGAGAATTGATTTCTGAAATAACATTATTTTTATGTTATGAGGCAATGAAAGACGCAAAGCTTCATGAAGTTGAAGTTGAAACTCCAATCAAAAAAACAAAAGTTAATATGATAGACGAAAATAATTACATATTTGTGCCGATTCTAAGAGCAGGTACAGGAATGATTGATGGTATTGTAAAAATGATACCAAATGCAAAAATAGGACATATTGGTCTTTATAGAGATGAACAAACTATAAAACCAGTTAGATATTTTTACAAAATGCCAAGTGGAATTGAAGAAAAAGAGATTATTGTTATAGACCCGATGCTTGCAACAGGAGGCTCTGGAATAGATGCAATTACACTTTTAAAAGAGGATGGAGCAAAGAAAATAAAATTTTTAAGTATAATCGCAGCACCAGAAGGCTTAAAGAAAATGAAAGAGGCACATCCAGATGTACAAATTTATTGTGCAGCAATAGATGAATGCTTAAATGAGGCAAGCTACATTGTGCCAGGGCTTGGAGATGCAGGCGATAGGATATTTGGAACTAAATAAAAGGAGGAATTATTTTGAAGATAACAGATATAGACCAATTAAAAGAAAAAGCATGCGATATAAGAAGAGGCATAATAGAAGCTGTATATGGAGCAAAATCAGGGCATCCAGGAGGATCACTTTCATGTGCAGATATTTTAACAGTATTATATTTTAATCAAATGAATATAGACCCTAAGAAGCCAAGAGATGATGCAAGAGATAGATTTGTACTATCAAAAGGACATGCAGCGCCAGCATTATATAGCACTCTTGCAAATGCTGGGTATTTTAATGTAGAGGATTTATCAAATTTGAGACATTTAGATAGTAACTTGCAAGGACATCCAGATATGAACAAAATTCCTGGGTCAGATGCAAGTACAGGCTCACTTGGGCAAGGACTTTCGATTGCTAATGGAATGGCTCTAAGTTCGAAGATTAATAGTAAAGGAATTAGAGTATATTGCTTACTTGGAGATGGAGAAATACAAGAAGGGCAAATATGGGAGGCTGCTATGTCTTCAGCACACTATAAATTAGACAATTTATGCGTTATAGTAGATAATAATAATTTGCAAATTGATGGAAGTGTTCAAGATGTAATGAGTCCATATCCAATAGACGAAAAGTTTAAAAGTTTTGGATTTAATGTTATAAATATAGATGGACATAATTTTGAACAAATAATAAAAGCTTTAGAAACAGCAAAAACAGTTAAAGGAAAGCCAACAGCAATAATTGCAAAAACTACAAAAGGAAAAGGTGTATCTTTTATGGAAAATCAAGCAGGCTGGCATGGTAAGGCACCAAATGAAGAAGAATATAAAAAAGCTTTAAAAGAATTAAAAAAATAGAGAGGAAGGCAAAGTAATATGAATTTAGATAAAAAAATAGCGACTAGAGCAAGCTATGGAGAAGCTTTGGCTAAACTTGGGGAAGAAAATGAGAAAGTAGTAGTGTTAGATGCAGATTTAGCAGAAGCTACAAAAACAAGTGTATTTG
>CARDEQ010000105.1:0-5289 GCA_948958005.1 uncultured Clostridia bacterium | reverse complement strand
TATAAGAGCACTTAATGTTATAGGAATAGCTTTAATTGTATTTTGCTTATATAAGATAACAAAAGAACTTAGTAGCAGGTATGAAATTAATAGAGTGAGGCTATTTACTCTTATATTTACATTTATATCCTTGCCAATGCTTGGAACATTTGTATATGGAGATATTCCAAGCTTATCACTGTGCTTACTTACAGTATATTTTATGATAAAATATACTAAAGATAGAAATATAAAATATGCAATATTCGGAGCAATTTCAAGTATGTTTTCTTATATGCTGAGAATGAATAGTTTAATATATATAATCGCAACAGTTATATATTTAGTGCTAAAGTTATTTGCGGGGATAAATAAGGAGGACTGGAAGGAAAACCTAATAAAAATAGGTATAATTATAGGATATATAGTTATTACAATACTCCCAGCAAGCTTAATAAAAAATTATTATTTGGCAAAATATGATATGGATAAATATAAAGCATATCCAAATATAAGTTATTTTCTAATGGCAATGGAGGAGGGACCAAGAGCCAATCGGGTGGTATAATGAAGAAATAGGAGAATATGCCCTAAAAAATACAGAGAAGGCAAAAATAGAATATCCAGAAAGGATTAAACAAAGATTAGAGTTTTTCTCAAAAAATATTGGATATGCCTTAGGCTTTTATACTGAAAAATTACAATCAATGTGGACAGAAAATACATATGGTGCAGTAAGGATAAATACAATGGACGATTCCTTAGACGGAATGATTGCACCTTTGACCTTTTATCAAAAAGCATGGATGATGCTAGTATGTGCATGTATTATAATGGTATTAATACAAAATAGAAAAGACATTTCATTAGAATTAATATTTTTGATAACGATTTTTATTCGGAGGCTTTGCTTTTCATATATTATGGGAAGCAAAATCTAGATATATAGTGCCATACATAATAGCTTTAATACCACTTGCAGCGGTAAAGATAAAAAGCTTTAAGAGTAAAGTATAATATATGCCTTGACAAAAGCATGAAATCATATTATATTAGGTGATACGATTTCATGCTTTTTGTTTATGACATTATTTAGAAATAGGAGGTATAAAAATATTATGGGAAGAATTGTGACAATAAGTAGAGAGTTTGGTAGCGGAGGTAGAGAGCTTGGAAAAAGACTTGCAGAAGAAATTGGATTTTCATATTATGACCGTGAAATTATAACAGAAATTTCAGAAAAGATAGGTTTATCAGAAGAATATATACAAAATGTATCAGAAAGGGGTAATTATAAGTATCCATTTCATATAGCAAAATCCTTTACGGCATATTCAAAATTACAAAGTAATCAAACAGAGGTATTGGTTATGCAGCAAAAGATTATAAAGAATATAGCAGAAAAGGAAAATGCTGTAATTATAGGAAGAGGAGCAAATATTATATTAAAGGAATATAAACCAATTAATATATTTGTATATGCAGATATGAAATCAAAAGTAGAACGTTGCAAATTAAAGTCAATAGAGGATAGCAATATGACTGACAAAGAAATTGAAAATAAAATTAAACAAATTGACAAAAACAGAAAAAATTATCATAGTATAATTTCTAATTTAGAATGGGGAGATAAAAGAAATTATAATTTTTGCATAAACACAAGCAATTTAGAAATCAAAAAAATAATATCTGCATTAGCAGAATTTGTAAATGAATATTTTGGAGGAAATGAACAATGAAAATAGGATTATCAGAACATTTTACATATAAAAAATTAATAAAATTTACAATGCCAACCATTATAATGGTTATATTTACATCAATTTATGGAGTAGTAGACCGGAATATTTGTGTCAAATTGTGTTCGGAAGTGACGCATTTGCAGCAGTAAATTTAATAATGCCAGCAATAATGATACTTGGCTCATTAGGATTTATGTGTGGAACAGGAGGAAGTGCCTTAGTTTCAAAAACAATGGGAGAAGGAGATAAAGATAAAGCCAATAGATATTTTTCTATGTTAATATATGCTCTTACAATTGTTGGAACTATTTTAACTGTAACAGGAATCATATTGGTAAAGCCAATGGCAGGCTTACTTGGGGCAGATGAGAAAATGCTTGGAGATTGTATAACTTATGGAAGAACTTTGCTGTTGTTTTTAGTACCATTTATACTTCAAAACAGCTTTCAAAGCTTTTTAATTGTTGCAGAAAAGCCAACATTTGGACTAATAATTTCAATTGCATCAGGTGTAACTAATATGTTTTTAGACTTTTTATTTATATATGTATTTAAAATGGGAGTTTTTGGTGCTGCGCTTGCAACTGGATTAAGCCAATTATTTGGTGTAGTTATACCAATTATATATTTTGGATTTAATAAAAATAGTGTTTTAAGATTAAAAAAGACAAGCTTCGAGTTAAAACCTATTTTACAGGCTTGCACAAATGGTTCATCAGAAATGGTAACAAATCTTTCGATGTCACTTGTAAATATGCTATTTAATATGCAACTTATGAAATATGCAGGCTCAAATGGAGTTGTAGCATATGGAATTATCATGTATGTAGGCTTTATATTTTCGGGAACATATATAGGTTATTCAGTTGGTACAGCACCAATTATAGGGTACCACTATGGTGCAGAAAACTCAGAAGAGTTAAAAAGCTTGCTTAAAAAGAGTCTAAAATTAATGATAATTACATCTATTGTAATGACAGTGCTTGCACAGATACTATCAAAACTTTTAGCATCAATATTTGTAAGTTATGATGCAGAGCTTTTAGAGATGACAACAAGAGCAATAAGACTATTTGCACTTTCATATATAATTAGTGGAATAAATATATTTAGCTCGTCCTTCTTTACGGCACTAAATAATGGATTTGTGTCAGCTGCTATTTCCTTTTTAAGGACATTAGTATTCCAAATAGCAATGATATTTATATTGCCACAAATATTTGGTTTAGATGGAATATGGCTATCAGTAGTAGTAGCAGAGATACTATCCCTAGCAGTAAGTATTGGATTTTTAATAAAAAATAAGAAAAAATATAATTATGCTTAAAAAGTTTTTCTGTACTTTTATTTTAATACATGCTATAATCATATTGTAAAAAATGGTAGAGAGGAAAGATACATGAAAAAGATAATAATTATTATTATAGTACTCATAGTTTTAGTAGCCTTGGGAATTGGAGCTTGGTTTTATATAGATGCTGAGGAGACAAAAAGATTAGATGCTGAGTCTGTTACGCTAAAAGAGGATTTAACAATAGAATTTGGAAAAGAGGCTAAAGTTTCTGACTTTTTAGCAAATCTTAATGGTCAGCTTGTAAGTGATAACAGTATAGATACAGAAAAATTAGGATATTTGAATGTTCCATTTGAATATATAAATATAAAAAATAAGAAAAGAAAAGCTGAATATACAATAAAAGTTATAGACGTAAATGCACCAAAGATATTTAGCGGAAATTCATATAGTGTGACAGTTGGATATAAAAAGGACTTAACAGACGTATTATTGAGTGGTGATGATATTGATGATAATCCTACAAGAGAAATCCTAGGAGAATACGATTTTGACACTGTTGGAAGCTATGATTTAACATATGTTGTAACAGATTCAAGTGGAAATCAAACAAAAAAGCCATTTACACTTTATGTTAAAGAAAAAAGTAATGAGCAGGTACCACCTAAAGAGACAGAACCACTTTATATATCCGAGGTTTTAGAAAATCATAAAACCTCAAAAACTAAGATAGGTATTGATGTTTCAAAATGGCAGGGTGAAATCGACTGGCAAGCTGTAAAAGCTTCTGGCGTGGAGTTTGTAATGATTAGAATGGGATATCAGACAGATTATGACGGAGAATGTAAAGTAGACCCATATTTTGTAGCAAATATTACAGGCGCAAAAGAAGCAGGATTACCAGTAGGACTTTATTTTTATTCATATGCTAAAAATGTAAATCAAGCAAGAGAGCAGGCAGAGTGGGTAAAAGATAATATAAGTGAATATGAAATAGACTTGCCAATTGCATTTGACTGGGAAAGCTGGAGTTCTTTTAATACAACAGGTATGAGTTTTTATACTATAAATAAAGCTGCAAATACATTTTTAGATACATTAAAAGAAGCAGGATATGAAGGAATGTTATATAGTAGCAAAAATTATCTAGAGAAAATTTGGTATCCAACTAAATATGAGACATGGCTTGCTCAATATAATACAAAGGCAACATATGATGGAGAATATTCAATTTGGCAAATGAGTGATTCTGGTAGGGTAGACGGAATTAAAGGAAATGTTGATGTGGATATAATGTATTTAGATAAAAGACAATAGTAAATAAGGAAAATGTATGAAGGATTTTATAAATTTTGATGTAGAAAGTATAAAAGAAAAATTAAATACTAAAATTTTGGGTAGAGACTTAATATATCTAAAAGAGATATACTCTACCCAAGAGTATATAAAGGACAATTTAAAAAATAATTTGCAGGAACGGTTTAGTTGTGATAGCAGAAAACCAAACAAAAGGAAAAGGAACAAATGGAAGAACTTGGCATACAATGGCAGGGGAAAATCTAACCTTTTCCTTTTTGCTTAAACCAAATTGTAATATAAATAATTTAAAAAACCTTACAGTAATGATTGCTGAAGTGATAATAAAAACAATTCGGAGATTTATATGGATATATTTTGGAAATAAAATACCCAAATGATATAGTTAAAAACGGAAAAAAGCTTCGGTGGAATACTCACAGAGAGTTTCACAAAAGGAGAGATAGCAGAAAATATAATAATTCGGAATAGGACTTAATATAAATCAGACTTCCTTCAAAAGAGAAATAGAAGATATTGCTACATCACTAAAAAAAGAATTTGGAACTGATTTTGATAGGATATTCATATTAACTAGTTTTCTAAATAATTTCGAAAAAGAATACTTAAAAATTGTAAATAAAGTGTAAATTTGCTACAAACCTATGAACTATGAAAAATTATGATCAAAAGGAAAAAATAATTGCAATTATATAAGCAAAGTGATAAAATAAAAAGAAAAATAGGAGGGACAAAAATGGATTATAAAATAGTTGGAAAAACTGTACCAGCAGTTGAAGTAACATTAAATAATGGAGAGGCGATGTATACACAAAAAGGAGGAATGGCTTGGCAATCACAAGGAATAAAAATGTCTACAAATGCTCGTGGTGGTGTAATGAAGAGTTTAGGTAGAATGTTTGCAGGAGAGTCAATTTTCATGAATACATATACATCAGAAAAAGCTGGAGCACAAAT
>CARDEQ010000104.1:458-5330 GCA_948958005.1 uncultured Clostridia bacterium | reverse complement strand
CATTTATTATCCCTCCCATATGATATATAACACATTATATATTATATACATAGTTTGTGTCTATACTGTGAAGGAATTTAGTATTTTTATATTTCAACTAAAATTATATCTTCCCCTATGCAACGTATGTTTTTCCATGGAATGACAACATCATTGTTTCCCGCAAATATGCTAAGTTTACTATTTGTACCTGGTACAATTATAGAGCTCGTGGTTGTTATTTTGATATATGGTATCATTTATAGAACTGCTACTGTTTTGACTGTTATTTGAATGATATTCGTTTGGGAATATCATATACTCCTGTTTTGCTTGTTTGTTTAGGTTACCTTCTAGTACCATAGGCTCACCTATCTTGAAATATATTTCTAGTTTTATATGTTTTCTGTTATTATCTACTTTTGACACATAGATTTTATCTACTAATAGCTTGATTAAGTCCTCTATGGTTTCATCTATATTGATTTCTTTTTCTAGTGCATTTTTTATTTGTTTCATACTTTCTTCTAATGATGTTACATTCTCTTTTTCTTCTTTTAGTCCTTTTATTTGCTCATTATATTTTTGTATCTCTTTGTTTAATTCTTCATTTCTTTTGTAAAATTCCTCATCTGTTACGAGATTTTTTATTGTAAGCTCTAATAGTTTGTCTTTTTTATTTTCCGCTTCTTTTATTCTATTTTCTAGACCTTCTATATCATTTTTTATATCTCTTACTTGATTAAACTTTTTGTATTTATTTAACAAGTCTTCGATTATTTCTTCTTTATTTTGTAAGAATTTACTTAATATAGTTTTAAATATTTCTATAAGTTCTGTTTCCTGAATAATTGGACTTTCACATTCTTTTAGTCCATGTGTAATATATTTGCTACAAGCCCAAGCTGGTTTATTCGACCTTTTTGCTCCTGATATTCTGTTAAATCCTGGTGTGTATTCTTTGCCTTCGTGTTCTTTACAAAATATTAGTCCACTAAAGGTATATCTATTTTTAAATACTTCTTTGTTTTCTACTTTGTTTAGACAACTTTGTGATTTCTTTTCTAAAAGATTATTGCATTTTTCCCATAATTCTTCTGAAACTATTGCTGGAATATTCTCTTTGCACTCAAATACTTGCCATTCTTCTTTTGGCATCCTTTGTGCCTTATGTAATTTGTAGTCCACTACTTTGACTGTGCCTGTTCTGTAATAGCCTTTATATTTTGGATTTCTAATAATTCTTCTTAAACTTTGTGAAGATATTGGCGTTCCATTTTTTCCTACATATCCTTTGTCTTTAAAATATTCTGATATTCTATAAAAGCCCATTTCTCCGACTTGCATATATTTCAAATAATTCCCTTATCATTTTCGCTTCTTCTTTGTGTATGACTAGCTTTCCTTTCTCTTTTCTATATCCAAATATGTTGTTATTTCCAAGTACTCTCTTTTTTTCAATGGATCTATTAAATCCAAATTTTACTCTTTCTGATAGCTTTCTTACTTCGTCTTGGGCAACACTTGCCATAATCGTGAGTCTAAGCTCCGAATCTGGCATAATAGTGTTTATATTGTCAGACTCAAAATATACCCCTACACCGTTTTCTAGTAGCTTTTGGGTATAAGAAATACTATCTAGAGTGTTTCTAGCAAAACGGGTTACTTCTTTTGTAAGTATTAAATCAAATTTTCCTTTTTTGCTGTCGGCTATCATTCTTTTAAATGAATCTCTTTTATTTACACTCGTACCACTTATACCCTCGTCTACATATCCATCTACATACGTCCAGTTAGAGACTTTTTTTATATGGTTTTCAAAATAATATACTTGATTACTTAATGAATTTAATTGTTCGTCTTTCTCGCTTGATACTCTTGCATAGTATGTAACTTTTAATGGTAAGTCATATATGGTTTTGCCACTTGTTATTTCTCTTCTCATATTATATAAATCCATATTTCTAAATCTCCTTTCTGATTTTTGTATTATTGGGTGTATAATAATTATATAATTTTTTAGCTTTATAAGTCTAGGTTCAAGCTAAAAATATTTTGTATATGTCTAAATCTTAGTTTGAAAAAGAATTAGTATATTGCTAGGCAATCGAGGTAAATAACCGCAGACTAGGCTACTGCCTGTCGAGGATTATTTGTCCGAAGATTAACGACGCAAGATGCTGATTATCTTTCAAACTTTCTCTTTTTCCTTGTTTATTTCTCTTAGTAATTCTTCTTGCGCCTCTTCATAAGTTTCTCTATTTATGACTTTACTTTGAAATAACCTTTTATTTAATATACATTCAATCTCTAACTTGACTTGTTCTTCAGATACAATCTGCTTTTCACACAAAAAGTCATCACCTCTGTTTTAATTAATATTCAAGTTAGATTTGTATATTCTACCCTCCTTTCAAAAAAATTTAGCAATTATCATCCCTTCAAAATTCACTTTTTCTATACGATATATTTTCTGCATTTACCTTTCTATCTGCTATTAAGATTATTTTATTGCTCTTTTTATATTATTTCAATAAGCACACCAAAATTTATAAATTTGTTTATATTTCAATACTTTGAATATGACAAAAGTATAGAATTTTATCTTGTCACTTAAAATTAAAAATAGATTAGATTATGTTTTACACTAACCTTTACCAAAATTGATTTACTATTTTACTGTTCACAAATACCTCCAAAATTTTATTCAAAAAATTGTCCGTTGGTAAGAATTCGATATCTACGATATCGTCTCCTTACCTCCACGCATTAAACTATAGATGCAAATTTGTGAAAGCATTGAAATCACTATATTTATATTACTTCCACAGGTATGGAATTTTTGCACTTCAAAAAAGGTTCATTTTTCCATATTTTTTGATACTGTGTTTTGAACAAATAAGACTTTCTCATATATCAATTATTAGTTTGTTACATTTTTATTTTGTTAAAATCCTTTCCATTGCTGTATTTAATGATGTTATTTGTTTCAAATTATAAATCAGATTTAGCACTTCATAACTCATCTCGGACTCCGTTCTTTGCTTGTTGCTAATATAATAGTAAAACTATTTTTAGCTATAAAATGCTACTGTATATATGGATTCAAATAATATCACCTTTTTATTTTATGTACACTTTACAAATTCTCTATTTATAATACTTTTATTAAATTTTATTGATTTTAATACTATGGAAAAATTAGAGTTAAAATATTATGATTTTTCTATATTAGTTTAGAATAAAAATTTCTAAATTTGCGAACATTTGATTGACTTTTCTGTGTTATTTGTATATAATACTATTTAAGGTAAGCAAAGCAGAATGTGGCGTGTCGTTTCCTAACGAAAGGAGGGCGATGCGTATGCTAGAACAAATATATATTTTCTTCATATACATACTTCTATTTGAACTTGCATCTATGATTGTATTAGTAGTTGCATTATTTGTAGCTTTAGTTATCACAAGAAGAAAACTAGACAGCAAAAAAAGTACATCTCTGCTTGACCGTTAGAGATGCACTTTAATTTTTCATTTTATAAACTAACGGCACGCCACTTCTGTGGTTGCTTGCCTTTGTTATATTTATTATACTAAAATTAAATGAGAATGTCAATTATTTTCGTTTATGATTTTAAACAGTTAAAATATTTACAATATCAATAGGTGCAATTAATTTATTTTTTTGATTCATTACTGCTGTTTTAATATAGTTTCCTCTCAATTCATTATTCATTTTGTTGACTATCTCATCATAGCCAAACCACTTCACATCTAAAATTTCTTCTTTATCAAATTTAATATTTTCTTCAATTAGTTTAGCATTAAAAACTATCATTACAAACAAATCATCTTCTAAAACTTTGTTAGCAATATAGCATACACCATCTAGTTCTACATCACAACCTGTTTCCTCTTTTATTTCTCTAATTGCTCCTTCTTTTAAACTTTCATTAAAATCCAAATGTCCTGCTGGAAAATTCCATTTTTTATAAGCTTTCTCCTGTGCTTCTTGTACTAATAAATATTTTCCATCTTTCTCTATAATTCCACCTACTATTACTTTCATTTAACTTTACCCCCCTCAAAAATTTTACATATCCACTTTCACATTCATATCCTAAACTTTTATAAAATTCATTTGCTACAGTGTCATCTTTATCTGCAATTAGACATATAAACTCACAATTCATATCTTTAGCCATCTTTTCAATATATTCAAATAGTTTAGTTCCTATCCTAAGTCTTCTATATTCCTTTTTTACTCTAACACTCCAAATTGTAATGAATGGATTGTTTCCCTCAAAAATATCATAATGCATAATTGCTTTAGCAAAGCCAACAATATTATTATTACTTTTAACTACAATCATCTGATATTCTGGATTATCTTTAATTTTCTCAAATGTTTCTTTCATTTTAACACGATTAGTCGTAACTTGTCTATCTGCATCATAAAGTTTTGCTACTTCTTCTAAGTCTTCTTCCCTAAGTTTGGAAAAATTTAACTGTTCACTCATTTCTATTACCTCTTTTGCTCATATATTCTTTTACCACAACACATTGTATGTAAGTTTATTTGTTTATTTCGTATTTCTTTAATTCTTCTATATATTTTTCTATTGATTCATCATTTATTTCTTCTGGAGAAATTTTACAATACTCCATAATCTGTTTCTCTATCTCTAAAGAACATTCTATCAAATAATCTGCCTTTTCTTTATTAGACCATACAGATAATGGCTTATCTTTATATCTAACTTTTGCATCTTCTAATCTTGCTTTTATACTAACCACTCCATTTGGTGCAACTCTTTGGTCGGAATAGGCACATATTTTTCTCTCATATGAATTAGATTTTAGAGTTTCTTCATTTTTTCTTGACCTTTTTCC
>CARDEQ010000104.1:0-448 GCA_948958005.1 uncultured Clostridia bacterium | reverse complement strand
ATCTAATATTTCTATTTCTTTTTCATTTAATCCTTCCTGCCTTCCAACCTCAAGATTAATTTCATGGTCATTAGTTCCATATTTATCAAAGTACTTTTTTCTAGTCTTTATAAAGCCTTTATCCTGAGAAAAATCCTCTGGAATTTTCACTATGTTTCCCATATCATGCAACAAACTCACTCTAATTATTGCTTCTTTATCTATCTTTGGTCCATTCCAATTATCTATTATCATTTTGCTACATGCGGCTACCCTTAGCATGTGCATTTGTAAATTTTTTGGCAAATAGTATTTATTATAAATTTCTATGATATTCATCAATTACGCCTCCTATTGTTTTTTTGTATACTTCTTTTAAGTGTTTTGCTTTTTTAAGAATTAAGAAAATACTGTATAATTGCATATAATCCCATATCTGTTATATTTCTAATTGCTTCTATATTTGCTG
>CARDEQ010000103.1:0-5349 GCA_948958005.1 uncultured Clostridia bacterium | reverse complement strand
GTTCGACTTGCATGTCTTATGTGCGCCGCCAGCGTTTATCCTGAGCCAGGATCAAACTCTCAATTTATTTAGAATCTGTTTGACTCATTATTTTTCTTTTTTTATTATCATACTTCTATATATCCTTCGATATATTTCCGCTTGGTTTCTTAAAGGATTTTTTGTTTACTTTTCAATGTACTTCTTTGCTCTGTTTCTCACAGTGCTTCACTATTATACAATGGCATTTTGAAAATGTCAATAGTTTTTTTAAAAAATTTTAAATTTTTTTTAAATTTTTTTTACAATTGTGTTACACTGATATTTTCATAAGTTTCATATTGCCTGATAGTGTGTATTTTCCTAAGTTTGCTGGTATTAAAAATGTATCTCCTTTTTCTAATTCTTTGAAGAAATTCCCTGTTTTAATATTTCCTTCTCCTTCTATTACGATATATGCATAAAAAGTTTCTGGATTTGAAGCTGCTACTTCTAGTTTATCAATTCTTATCATATCTATATTAAATACATCTGATTTATACATATTTGTGTTTTGATTTATATTCTGGTAGTTTGCTACCTTATTTTCTGCTTCTAGGTCTATTACGTCTAGAGCTTTTTCTTTATGGAGTTGTCTTGGGCTTCCATTTTTATCTTTTCTATTCCAATCATAAACTCTATATGTTACATCACTGCTTTGTTGTACTTCGCATAAAACTATTCCCTCCATTATTGCATGAATAGTTCCTGATGGAATTGAGATAAAATCTCCTTTATGTACAGGTAAATAATTTACATTTTCTTCAATATTATCTACTGCATTTTCTAAATTTTGAGCAGTTACTCCCTCCTTGAAGCCATATACTATTTTTGCGTCTTCTTTGCAATCCATTATGTACCATACCTCTGTCTTTCCTGAATCATGCTCATTTTTTTCTGCATATTCATTTCCTGGATGGACTTGAATTGATAAACTTTTATTTGCATCTATAAATTTAGTTAATATCGGAAATTTTTCCATGTTTTCACAATGTGTTCCGAAGATTTGCATTTTTTGCTCTTTATCATTGAATAAATCATATAGACTTTTTTTATTGTATTCAGCATTTTTTATTATACTAAGCCCATTTGGATGTGCTGATAGCTCCCAGCTCTCTCCAATATCTTCTCCTATTACATTTCTTTTGAAAATTTTTGAAATATTATTTCCACCCCATATAACATTCTTATATGTTGGATTAAAAAATATTGGCTCCATATTTACTCTCACTTTCTTAAATTCAAACCATTTGATTTTACTTTATTCTTTATTGTTTAATCTCTCTAGCTCTTGATATTTTAGTAATTTATCTTCAAAGTTTTCTCTATGCTGTTTTACTATTGTATCTAGTATTACTCCGGCATTGTGCAATTATTATGCCTAATGTCACAAGTCCTGTTGCTAGAACTGCTGAAGGTAATTTCGTTATAAAACGTGTCTTAAAATATTCTATAATTACAGGTGCTCCGAGCAGCTACTCCCAATATAATAAATATTGTAGCTATGACGAAAAAGAAGGTTCTTGGCTTATAGTCTTTATACATACTTACTATCTTTCTTACAACTTTTATTCCATCACTTATTGTGTTTAACTTAGAAAAGCTTCCTTCTTGCCTATCTCTATATGTTATTGGAATTTCCTTTATTATAAAACGTTTATCTAATGCATAAAGTGACATTTCAGTTTCTATTTCAAAACCTTTGCTTAAAACTGGCATATTTTTTACAAATATTTTGTTAAATACTCTATATCCTGTCATTATATCTTTTAAGTCACTTCTAAATACCATATTTATTGATTTCTTAACTAAGCTGTTTCCAAAGTCATGAAATCTTCTCTTATTTTCTTTTTTATATGTTCCATTTGATAATCTGTCCCCAATTACCATATCCGCTTCTCCGATTTACAACTGGCTCTATTAACCTATGCACCTCCTCTGCTGGATAAGTATCGTCTCCATCTACCATAATATATATATCTGCTTCAACTTCTCTAAACATTCTTCTTACGACATTTCCCTTACCTTGATTGTATTCATGTCTTACAATTGCGCCTGCTCTTTTTGCAATTTCTATTGTATTATCTTTTGAATTATTGTCATACACATAAATATCTGCATCTGGAAGCTCCCTCTTAAAATCGTGTATCACTTTTTCTATTGATAATTCTTCATTATAACATGGTATTAGTACTACTGTTTTCATTATATCCTCCCTCTTTATGCATAAAATAATTACCTCCTTCACAAGGTGAATTTACTATGTTTTTATTACTTTTGCAAGCTTTGAACCTCCTCCTTTAAAGTTATTTCAACATTACCTGGTATATTTTCATACATATCAATATATTCGGTGTCTAAATTTATTTTATTTGCACCAGTTATTGTTATTTCGAACTCTTTTGGTATAATTACCACTACCTTATCATTTTTGTCTATGTCTAAATTTACCTCTTCTGAAATATCAATTAATTGATAATCTGAAATAAGGTGCCCATAAATATTTTTAATATCTAATCCAGATTTCTGCGCATAATTTTTCACTATATATACTTTATCATAGTCTCTTTTTATATACTCTGCTACCTTTACAAAGTCTGCCTTTGTCCTATTTCCGTGCAAAATTTGAATTTGCTTGATGTATATGCCAATAATTGTGTAATGGGAGCAATAACATTAATACTATTATGCTTAAAATTATATATGCATGTTTTATATCCTTTATTTTATTTAGTTTATATGCACCTATCATTCCTATTGCACTTAATGTAAATATTCCTATCTCATATATTCTAAACCATCTTCCAGTAAACAAATCTCCACTTGTTTTTTGCATTGCAAATAACATACCAGCATCTATTGAGGCAAGTTTAGTTCCTTGTCCAATATAGTACCATATTAAATATCCAAACATAATTATATATAATGCAATTACTTTTCTATCTATTTTTATGTCTTCTTTTTTACATTTTAAGAACATTAATATATAAGGAATTGCAAGTGGTGCTAAATATCTATAACAAAATTTAAACGGATATATCTTTCCTGCTTCTTCTGGTATAAATACTACTGCTGACACTTCTAATATTGTAAATAATGTACCTAATAATAAAAATAGTATAAAGCTTCTATCATGTTCTTCATATTTTTTTCTTTCAAATATTGCTGTAAATACTGGCAAAAATCCAATACAAAATGTGAAAAATAAACCATAGAAAAATATTCCATATATAAAAGCTACTATTTTTTTCATTGTTAGTGGAAAGATTCCTGCTATTTGTCCAGAATAATGATTAACACCATCCCCATTTATTACTTTTAATAGTATCATTCCAGTTATAATTAATCCTAAGCATATAATGCCTTGTAATACAATTTTTCCTATTTTCTTATAATTCTTGTTTTTTAATTCTATTAAGCATAATGCTCCAAAGTATGCTGCTGCAAATACTATTGCATATGATTTTATAAAGAATATCAAAGCTAATAGCAAAATAAGTAAGCCATCTATTATCTTAGTTTTTTCTCTAGTAAATTTTAGATATACAAGATATGCTATCCATAAAAATACAGGATAACACATTACCTCTTGTATAAGATAAAAACTCAGTGAAAACTCTGGTATTAAAAGGCTAAATGCTGCTATCATTAATGCCTTATACTTACTCTTTAATATTTCTTTTGAAAGTAAATATATAGGAAGGACTGAGGATATCATTAAAAGTACCCCTATTATTCTCATTATAAATAATATATTTTCTGCTGAATAAAAGAAATATGCTATTGCTATAACCATAGAATATATTATACAGTTATAATTTAGTACCTCATAGTTTTTTGCAAAGTTTCCATCAAAGAAGAAGGTTCTTGCCATACTTATATATAACTCCTCGTCTACATCCTGGTACACTGCAACTGTCATTTTACGTGCAAAAATAGCATATACTAATACTCCGAATTATAAATATAAGTAACAATATAACTTTTGAATGCTTTTCCGCAAGCTCTTTTAACTTTTCCATCCTCTTTCCTCCTCCTACTTTTTATTATTCACACATTTTTAACATTGCTTCTTTTAATCTAGCAAGGTTTTTGTCTGCCTTTTCCATTGTGTCTTCTTTTACTCCCATATAGAATTTGATTTTTGGCTCTGTTCCTGATGGCCTTACACAGCACCATGCGTCATTTTCTAATGCGTAGTATAAAACATTTGATACTGGAAGCTCTGTTTTTCCATCTTCTTTTGTAATCAAATTATGTACTATCTTTTCTTTATAATCTCTAAGCTCACATACTTTAAATTCTCCAACTTGTGAACTTGGATGGTTTCTCATTTTATCCATTATTTCTTTTATTTTCTCTTGACCTTCTATTCCCTTTAAGGTTATTGTTGCAAGAGTTTCCCTATAATATCCATATTTTTCATAAATATTTATCATTTGCTCCCATAATGTTAAGCCTTGTTTTTTATAAAAAGCTGCTGCTTCACATAAAAGCATAACTGCAACAACAGAGTCTTTGTCTCTTGCATGTGTTCCAGCAAGACAGCCATAGCTTTCTTCAAATCCAAAAAGGTATTCATAACTATTTTGCTCTTCGAAAAATTTTATTTGTTCTCCTATAAACTTGAAGCCTGTCAAAGTTTCTATTAATTTGATATTATACTCCTTTGCAACCGCACCTGTCATATTTGAAGATACTATTGTTGTTACTATTGCACCATTTTCTGGTATCATATTTCTTTTTTTCTTTTCTGATAATATGTATTCGGCAATTAAAAGTGCTGACATGTTACCTGTAAATGATACATATTCATTAGTTTTTGGATTTTTTGCATATACTCCTAATCTATCTGCATCAGGATCTGTTGCAAGAACAATGTCTGCATCCTTTTCCTTTGCAAGCTTTAAAGCAAGTTCAAATGCTTTTGGATCCTCTGGGTTTGGATAACTTACTGTTGGGAAGTTTCCATCTGGCAACTCCTGCTCTGGAACAACATACACCTTCTTAAAGCCAAGCTCTGAAAGTACTCTTCTTACTGGTTTATTTCCTGTTCCATGTAATGGAGTATAAACGATTTTCATATCGTCTGCCATTTCTTTTATAACCTCCATATTTAGAGATTGTTTTTTTAGCTCTTCCATATATCTATTGTCTATTTCTTCTCCAATTTCATTATATAGTCCTTTGCTTATAGCCTCATTTTTATTCATATGCTTGATTTCTGCATAATCTTTTACTGTCAGTTCTCTGACACTTTTTTCACCTTTATCCGCTATCTGTTCAAAGATACGCTTCAATGTAGTAACGCCATAGTACGCCGCATCTGTA
>CARDEQ010000102.1:0-5364 GCA_948958005.1 uncultured Clostridia bacterium | reverse complement strand
GTAAATATGGTAATGCTCTTATTGCTTTTTTATTTTTGATATACATTACAAGCCAAACTATAAATATTACCAATAAAATGATATTCCAAATCATACTCTTTCCCCCTATATTTTTTCAAATAATACATAGGTGTTGTTATAATTTAGTACAATAGTTTTTTCACTCGCTTCAAAAACACTTGCACCTAATATTTCTTGGCTATTTGTTTCTCCATCAAATTTTGGTACATACTTTGAATCTATTAGTTTATCAATCGTTCCTATCTTCTCACTGCCTCCTGCATAATCTATTACTGAAAATGATTTACCATATAAGATTCCATTAAATCTTATTAGAATTTCAGTAGATGCTGTTTTAGAATGTAAATTCGTAACTTTGTCATATTCTTTATACTTATCTAATGATTCATAACTTATAGCTTCGATTTGTGCTGGGTATGTTTCCCTTACATATCCATCATAAATTATTTTTACTCTTTCTCCTACTTCAAACTTTATATTTGTATCAAGTTTTAGTTTTCCTACCATTATCCTATCTGATGATTTTCTTATTTCTTCTCCTTCGTCTGGTTCTACAAAGAATAAGTTTTGTTCTACTTGTTTTATTGTTCCACAAAATGAATATTCTTTTGATTCAAATATCCTCCATCCTTCATCTGTTGGTATTTCTATTGTATTTTCTTTTGCATATTGGTAACCTTTAGCTCCTTCAAAGTTCGCTTGATTATCTTCTGTTGGAATTTTGCCCTCTGCTACTGTAGATGTTATATTTCCATCCATTGTCCCACAACGTGGTGTATTTTCACTAAATTTTCCTGTATCATAATATAATTTCCCGTTTACTTTTACAATTCTGCCTACTTCCTTTGAACTATTTTCTAAATTATTTACTTCATTACTACTTGCTGGATTATCTCTTTCTATACAAATGTCTTGTTTTCTAACTTTTATTTTAGTAAAAAACAATATAGCTGCCATTACTAGAAGGATTAATACTAAAACTCCTATCATTATTTTTTCTGATTTTTTCATAAGTACCACCTTTTTTAACCTTTCTTTTATTTAGACAATTTTGTTGGTGTTTTATAAAAATTATGAAAAAAATAATTGTAGCAATTAAAAATATAGTTGATATACTGCATATTCCTATATCTACTATATCCATTCTTGGATTTGATTCTGTTTCTGTAGTTTCTATTCTATCTGTAGTAATTGTAGTGTCTTCTGTTATGTTTGTTTCATCTTTTTTTAATGTTTCTTCTCGTCTACTTTCTGCTGAATCATCTATTGTATCTTCTTTTATTTCTTCTTGATTGCTTTGCTTTTTCCTTACAGGTAGCTTTTTTAATACAAAAGCCATCACCATTATTATAAACATAGATAGGTTGCTAAGTAGTAATCTTAAAGTATGTACTCCCTTATAATATCTCCATTGTACTGTTCCTATTGGAATACCTAATATCATTGAAATTTCTTTAAAAGATAATCCAGATAATATTTTTAATGATATTATTTCTTGCTCTTTTATAGGCAATTTTGCTATCATTCTATTATATGAATCTATTTCTATTATTTCGTTTAATTCTTTATTCTCGCTTGTTATACAGTATATTTCTTCTAGGTTAATTTCTTCTTTTTTATTTTTTAGAAAATTCAGGGTTTCATTTTTTGTTACTGAATAAGCCCAAGTAGCTGCATTTTTAGTTGGCAATTTTTCTTTTTCTAATCTAAATATTTTTAAGAAAACAATTTGCACTATATCTTCTGAATCTTCTTTGTTTTTTAGTATAGAAAAAGCTACCCCATATACTAAAGACTTGTATTTATCATATAAATCTTTCAAACTTTGGTTATTTCCTTGTTTTATCTCTTTAAATAATTCTTCTAACTCATTTTTCATACATTCCTCTAATCTTCTATTTTTGTTTCTTTTCGTGCTTCTATTATACATTTAATTACTTCAAATATGCCTGTTATTATAAATATAATTGGTATGAATATCCAAAAGCCCATAGATTTTATTGTTTCTGTAAAGGATGGAGTTGTTCCATTTTGAAATAGAATGATACCTATTCCAACAATAGCAAAAACACTCCCAATATATATTCCCATTACATTAATTTTTACTTTATCAAAAACTCCCTTAATGTATAATGCTCCTAATATAAAAGCTCCTCCTCCGAGTAGAAAAAAAGCACCAAAATAGATAAGAAAATTACTACTATTTGTTCCGAGCTAATATTGCTTCACTTGGATCAGCAGGATTATATTTTACTTCTCTAATGCTATTTTTCTCTGGAATATATCCGTACTCCATAATCAGTTGCGACAGTATATTCTATTCCATCTACTTCGTATGTATAAATTAGTTTATACGTTGTGCCATCTTTTGATTTGCTATATATATCATAGTCTATAAAATATCCATTTATGGTACTATATTCTCTCGTCATTTTATTCAATTTATATGTATCTTTAATACCAAAATACAAGCATATTATGCCAATTATCAAAACTGAACATACTAAAAAGCATGAAACAATAATTCTAAAATTAATCTTATTTCTCATTAAACAATATCCTCTCTATAGTTTTCTGCTATGATTATATAATAAAAGACATATAATTTCAAATTATTATATGCCCTATATATTGTCAATTCTATTTATACTCTAATTGATAAATCTCATCTTTCTGTTCTCCACTGTTCAAAACTATTTCTACATAGTCTTTATACCAATTAACATTTATATTTTCTTCTCTAGCACTTGCACCATCATTACTTATCTCTGCATCAAATGAACTTATTATTTTATTATTTGAATTAACTAATGTTACTTTTACTTTCGCACTTCCAAATGGAAATCCTGGTTCTCCAACTTCTTGAAATATAACTTTATATTGACTTTCTTCATTTACAATTTCTGCAATATCCTTAATTTTGAATTTTGTAATATATACAAGCTCTGTAATGAATCCAATTATTATACTAAAAATAATTATAAATATTCCTAATAAAATTTTTCCTGATTCTTTCATTTATATTCTCCCTCGTATAAGACTCAAACAAATATTATAAAATATAGAGAAATGCTAATATATAATAATCTTTTGCTATTAACTATAATTTCATCTTCTAATTATACTTACTTATAACCTTTTTAATAAACTTAATAATACAATATACTACATAAACAAATATTGAGGACATTACAATGAGAGAAATATATACAATCGGCTTTAAAATATTTTCATAATCATATCCATTTTCTTCGACGAGTTTGTGAATATCATCAATCCCTGCCACACTTCTTGGATGTAGTATTTCTTGATTTCCATTTGTATAATATAAGCATAACTCCCCACTATGAAATCCACTTCCTACTGATATTCTTTTAATTGTATCTATATTATCTACATCTCCATTTAAAATATCATATATACTTTGCTTATTTTCTTCAGTTATATCCAAATATGTCTGCTCTTGAAATGCGATTCCAAGTGAAACAAAAAATGCTATAAATGATACTATAAACAAAATTATTAGACCACATATTTTTTTCTTCAAATTTTTCTCCTTTATAAATTTGTTTTTTATTTTATTGTTCCATAATAGTTGCTTTTCCAAAATATGTATGAGTACCTTCCCAGTCAGCAGGTGCAAAAGTAACAAATGATGGTTCTACACTAAATATCCAATAATCATAATCGTGAATTATCTCGTGTGCTTCAAAAAATTTTCCTATATCACGACTATCTATTCCCTCTTTTAATAATTTACAAGCATTTTCTAAATCATTTTTTGCTATCTCATTTTGGAGTTCATTTGCATAATTTTGTATGTTTTCTAGTATTTTTGAAAAACCACCATCACTCTCCCAAAATGTGCCATCTCCATCTATTATTTGATAACTTCCTGCCTTTGTGTAGCTCTCCCAATATGGACTATTCTTATCTTTTAATACATTTACAGCTCCTAATAATTGGTTCTCTAATCTTTGATGTGCATATCCAAAATTTTCTTTTATATATTCTTTTCTTTCATCTGTTAATCCTTTAAACGCTTCTGTCTGTGCAATATAACGTAAGTCTCTATCTGGAATTTTCAAATCACTTCTATGCAGATAATATCTTGTATTAGTAAATGCTAAAATCTTACGATAAACTCTTTCAAAAATTATATATTGTTCCTTATCTACTCCATTATCTATTACTACTGTTGCTTCATTTTCTCCTGATAACCCCATCATATTAAAAGTTATCTCTGTATCTCCTATGAAGTCTATTTTCCAATTTGGTTTTCTGTTAAAATATGCCTGTGCTTCATCACTTGAAAGCCATTCTTCGTCATAATGCGTTGTGTCATCTTTCCAATTTGTCTGAAAGAATAAGTCTGTAAATTCTTTCATTTTGTTATATTCTTCTATTGTGTAAGTAGTTGGATTTGAGGCATCTGACAAATAATTAGTTAAAACTATTTTACTAATATTCTTTGGAAAATACTCTGAAATTTTATAATTTGTTTGACTAATATTTAATACTTTTTCTTCGTTTTTATTATTTGCTATTTCCTCTTGTGTATCAGGCTTTTCTTTCGTTTTATTATTGTCTACTTTCTTTAATACAGTCATACTTAAGACAAAAGAAATTGTTATTATGCCTAATATACCTATTCCTATTGCAATACTTTTTACTTTTTTATTTAACATCTATATACTTTCCTTTCCTATATCTTTCATTCTATTATCATCCAATTAAGTCCATTATCTATACTTGCAAATTTATAATATATGCCTACTTTACTTCCTGTTCTTTCAGGTGCAAACAGTTTCATTTCTAATCTTCCATTTACTAATTTTGGTCTTTCATCTACATAAAATAATGTATCTTTTATATCTAATGGAAATATTATATTTACACTCTCAAAACTTTCTCCACCATTTACTGTGACTAACAAACCATCTTGTTTTTCTCCTCGTATAATTGGACTTAAATTATCAATAAATCCGAACTTTCTCATTTATAAAGTTAACTTTTGCTCCATCGTTTACTGTAATCATTCCATCTGCATTTTTTATAGTATCATCCCATGTTTTGCCATTATCCATTGTTTTTTGTATCTTTATACATCTTCTCTGTCCTAAAATATTACCCATATCTATCACTCTCATAGATATGCTTTCATTTATTTTTTGTGTAAAAATGACTATTTCTTCTTGTTTTATCTTTTCTTGCTCTGTCTTATTTTCCAATTTTTCATTAGTATCATTATTTTCATCTTGATTTTTTGTTTCAATATTACTGTTTTCTTTTTCCCTATCTAATTTACTCTTTATTGGATCATAAGAACCATTGTAATATTCA
>CARDEQ010000101.1:0-5369 GCA_948958005.1 uncultured Clostridia bacterium | reverse complement strand
ATTGGACTATTGCGGGAATAGTTGGAGGACCACTTTTAATTGCTATTGTAATTTTAGCTTGGAAAATGATAGGAGCAGGAATAAGTCCGGATAAGCGAAATGAAGTAAAAGATAATCTTATGCGTTTGTTTTTTGGAGTTTCTTCAATAGCGGTAGCACCTATATTTGTTAAGTTTATGCTACTTTTAAATAATAGCCTTGTTACAATGCTAGTATCAAAAGCACATGGAAGTTTAGATGATTTGCTTGGAAATTCACTATTAACTAGCATTAACACAGAAAATGCAATAGCAACAGCAATAGTAATAGCTTTATTTGCTTATTTATTTGTTAAAATAAACATAAAATTTATCATAAGACAATTTACACTAATAGTGTTTACAATATTTACGCCAATAGTTGCAGTATTCTGGATTATAAATAAACGAACAATAGCATCAAGTATATGGTTTCGGACAAATAATAATAAACTCATTTATGCAATTTGTATATGCCTTTTTGTTTTTGATATATTTGACTTTCCTACCTTCCAATGCTGGATGGGCGATAAGTCTTTTATGGGGAATGATGATATTGCCTCTAGGAGATGCACTTCAAAATACAATGCAAAATCTTGTATCACGAGTTGCAGGAGTAAACAATGAAGAACTTGCAAACAGAGGAATAGGAATGCGGTGCAGCTATGGGATATACAGTAAAATCTATTGCTTACCAATTTAATGGAAATAGTGCTGAAGAAAATGGAACAAAACCTAGTATATTATCAAGAGTAATAAATAAGGTAAATAATACAGAAAGTGAACAGGCGAAAAGTAAAAGCTATGAAAGTTATTCTCAAAATATAATGGAAGACAAAAATAATATTTCAATAACAAAGCCAATAAATCAAGCCGAAAATACCACAAATAATACAAACAACGTAAATAATATAGTTACAAACGAGATAAAAGAGCAAAACAAAGTAAGTGGGGCAAGAAAAGCGTTTAATGTAGGAAAAGAGTTTATGAATCTTGGTATGTATATGGCAGAGCGGAAGAAATTTCAAAAGTAATAAGCAAGATACGACGCAAAGACGAAATTATAATAGACCAAACATAAATAATACAAGAAAAGAAGATAAAAGCGAGGTAAATAATAGAATTAGATTTTTGGAAGAAGATGATTCAAGTGATTAGAGATATAGCAAAGTATAGGATAAAAAAGAAAGCTATAAAAATAGCACTTTTTCTAGTAAAACCTTTCATAATGCCGATTATTTTAATACTTATTTTGATAATGCTTATATCTTGTGTAACTGATATATTATATATTGCGTTTAATAATGACGATAAAATAGATATGAAGCAAGAACTTGCCTATTACAACACTACATATGACGAAAAAAATGATAAACAGGAAGTAAAAGGCTTTTTTTCAAGTGTATTTGATTTTGTAAATAAAGTATTTGCTGGTGGTGGAATGTCTAAAGAAACAGATTGGCCTGTAGAACGGACATTATAAAATTAGTAGCAAATTTGGAAATAGAGATGCACCAACTGAACGGAGCAGCTACAATGCACAATGGAATTGATATACCAGCACCTGAACGGAACAAGACTTGTATCAATTATGGATGGCGAAGTAGTTTCTTGCCGGTTGGGGAGGCTCTGGAGGATACACGATAACAATAAAAAGTTTAGATGGAATTTATAGGTATTCATATTGTCATTGCTCACCAGAATTTATTGTAGCAATAGGACAAAAAGTAAAAAAAGGCGAGATTATAGGCAAGGTAGGACCTAAAAATGTATATGGGATAACTAATAACCCATATAAAGATAAAGACGGAAATCCAACAAATGGATCTACAACAGGTTGTCACTGTCATTTTACGATAAGAAAAAATGGAGAATTAATCAATCCAGAAGAAATATTACAGAAAGGAGAAATAGCTTAAATGGTAGTAATATATACAGGAATAGAAGAAATAGACAAAGAACTTCAAAAGATAATTAAGGATTCAATAGTAGCACATTATAGTGAATATTTGGTTGAAAATAATACTTTTGAAGGACAAACAGCTATTATATCACCTAAAGCAATAGGAGATAATTTAGAAAATTTGCATGAATTTCTATATACGCTAAAAAAAATGAACATAAGAGTTATCTTATTACTAAAAAATCAAAAGCAAGAAGAAATAAAAATAGCATTAGGATTAGGAATTTATGACATAATATATGGAAACTTCTATCCAAGTCAAATAAAAGAGATTCTAAAGAAACCAAGAGAGTTTAAAGATATAGCAGACTTATATAGAAAGATATTTAATATTAAAGTAAAGAAAAGACAAAGAATTAAGGAAAATAGACTTAATTCTTATTTTAGTAGAAAATAAAAATAATATAAAGTAGCGAAAGGGGTGATGCAGATGTAGAATAGTAGAGAGGAGGCATACACAAATGAAAACAAAAATTGCACTAATTGTTATAATCATATTTACAGCTATATTAACAATATCGTCATACATACTGCTTAAAGATTTTTTAGAGTATAATGAAAGCGAAAAAGTTAATATGGAACTTATAGAAAATGTGATAACAGAAGAGAGTAAAGAAGAAAAGATAACAATAAATTGGAAAGAATTAGAAAATATTAATAAAGATATTGTAGGCTGGATAAAGATTCAAGATACAAAAATAGATTATCCAATTCTACAAGATAATGATAAATTAAAGTATTTGAAATGTTCAGTTGATGGAAAACGTAATAACAATGGCTGTATATTTACAATAAACCATAATCCATTTGTGGACGATATAACTACAATATATCGGACATAACATGAAAAGTGGACTTATGTTTTCAAATTTAAGTAAATATATGAATGAAAAGTTTTTAAGAGAACATTCTACTTTTAATATATATACGAAGAATCAAAACTATATAGCAAAAGTTTTTAGCATTTATTCAATAGGAATAGATACAGAAGAAAAAAATATTAAGTGCTTAAGTTTTGATGAAGAAATAGAATATTATAAAAATTCAAGTAAATATTTTATAGACAATATAGGTGAAATCAAAAAAATAGTAAAATTATCGACTTGTTCATATCTAAATAATCATACAACGCCAACGAATCAGCGATATTTTTTAGTGGCATCATTGGAAAACATAGACTAAATGTGCAAAAAAGCCCTAAATTTACATAGTTTTAGATATGTAAAATAGAAAAATTTTTTTGAAGTTATCAAAAGCCAAAAAAGTATGCTATAATATACCTTAAATAGAAAAACGAAAGGGTGATTGATATGAAGAAAAAATTTTTAATAGGTTTTATAATTTTATTAGTTTGTTTGTTACTTTTTGGTACATCTGCTGCTTTAGTTATACATAGCGGAAATAAAGAACTTGCAAAAAAAGAAGATAATACTAATTTGGTAGAAAGTGAAAATATAGAGAATCTTAATAATGAGAGTAGAGCAGAAGATGATAGAGTTCAAGAAGTAGAAGAAAGAACAGAAGAAAAACATGAGGAGGAAGTAGTAACTACTAATGAAAATAGAACGAATATAGATAATAAATCTACTACGCCATTAAAAAAAGATACTCAAGAGAAAGTAACTACAACAACAAATGATGAAAAAAAAGAGACAACAAAAACCAAAGAGAATCCACAAAAAACAAATAATACACAAGTAGAGCAACCTGCATCTAAAGAAACGAATGCATCACAAAATAAAGAATTAGAAGAAATAAAAGAGAAACTATCGTGCACGGATGGTAAACATTATATGGATGTAGGAAATTCAGGCAAATGGTTTGATACTGAAGCTGAAGCTGTTGCGTATTATAAATCAATTATAAAAACGTGGGGGGAAAAATGGGAAAACTTTGAAATAGATGATGAAACATATAATAAAAATTGCCCTTATCGTTATGAAGTTTGGAGTTGTTTTTGTGGAAAGTGGACTATAAACTTTTATTATAGATAAGAAAAATTGAATAAATTAAAATTTTAGCCCAAGTATGAAAATATCACATACTTGGGCTATTTTTTTGCCCAAAAACAAGGAGGAAAAGAAATATGTTTAAAATGATAAAGAAAACAAAGAAGATATTTGCAATTCTAATTTTATTTCTAACATTATTTGGAATTGCGAGGCCTTGCCTAGCTGCAAACCAAATTATAAGTGGCGAAGGTAATGAAAATTTCATTGCCAGGCAATACGCAACTAGATATAAAACGACGGATAGTGCAAACAATGGAGAAAATGGAATAATAGCAAGAAGATTACTTATGAAAAACGCAGGATGGAACTTTAGTGCAGGAGACCGGAATATTAGTATTTTGTGCACAGAATCGGTGTACACTTCAAAACACGGAGAAACTTATGAAGGCAACTATTATGTACCAACTAATTCCGATATAAGAAAAGCAGCAAAAGTAGCGTACTGTGCTTGGTATCAGGATATGGGAACTTATGGATGCGATGGAAATTTTGCAGATCCAAGCTCACTAAAAAGATACGCATTCGCCCAACAGATGGTGTGGGAGTGTCTTGGACAAAGTAGTGCTACCTTTGTAGATTCTTCAGTTCAAAATGAATATGTTACATTTAGAAACGAAACAAACAATAAAATAGCAAAGATGGGACAAAGAGCAAGTTTTGACGGAAGTACAATAACTATAAGACAAGGCGAAGTAACAACAGCTACGGATACTAATGATGTTTTAAAGGATTACGAAAGTATTGATGTTACAGAAAGTGGAGTACATATTAGACACAATAAGGGCGATAACTTTATGACATTTAGTGTAAATGATGATTGCAATATTGAAACTTTAAGGATATCAGATAGTAAATTTCAAGAATGGGGATTAATTAAGTCAGGAACACAAGACAAAAGAACCACAGTATATATTTCTTTTGAAAATGATGTGCAGGACCAACTATTTGCAATGGACTACAATGATCCTGTAACACTTTCACTTAGTTTAGCAATAGAAGCAAAAGGAAGATTAGAATTAATAAAAACTAATGATAATAGAGATTTAATTGATGGTTCTACATTTAGAGTAACAGGACCAAATAACTATAATGAGAGAGTAACAGTAACAGGAGGAAAAATTGTAATTGAGGATCTAATCAAAGGAATTTATACCATAACAGAAGAAAGCACAAAAGATTCTTACTTATTAAACACAGAAACATATACTGTAGAAATAAAGCCAAATCAAACTACAACAAAAACTATAGTAAATAAAGAACCAACACGGAACTATAACTGTAGAAAAACGAAATATGAATGGAGATAAACTTGGCGCAGGATTTGTTTTTAAAATAACAGCAGCAGAGGATATTTATAACGCAGAAAGAACAGTAAAA
>CARDEQ010000100.1:0-5395 GCA_948958005.1 uncultured Clostridia bacterium | reverse complement strand
AACATCGTTTTGAGGGACTAAGCATTCTAAAATATAATTCTTCAAATCGAATTTCTTTGCACGCTTAACTGTGAGGTTAGAAGAAATATTTTTACTGGCATTGTTCTCGTTTTGAACCCTATTCTTAGCATGCTTCTTTAACATCAAGGGCTTAATAACAAAAGCATTGATTGACTTTGAATCAATCATTCCATCGATGTAAAGCAAGAAAGCAGAATACTCCTTTTCATTAATATAAATAGAGAATTCACGAATTTTAATATCATTGCTCAATCCAAAACTATACTTATTTTTAACAAATTCTTTATTCACTTCAATAGAAGGGAAAACCTTAGTATCTTCAGCAGAATTATCTTCTGAGCTTTTTTCTAAGGAAACATCTTCAGCCTCGGGTAAAACAAAGTTAAAATCATTAGGCTCCTTATAAGTTATTAAATTAAATAAACCATCTAAAATTTTCATAGTATAAGTTATTATTTCTCAAAAATTTATAAATATGTATATAATGTGAAAATTTGTCTTGATATGTTCCAGAATTTTTTTATTAAATAAAATAAAGGTAGGAATTGAAATTAAGAAAAATATGTAGATTTTTTTTCTAACCTGTGATATAATCAACAAAATTATAGTAATATAAGGAGAAAAAATATGGAGAGAATTAGAGGATTTGAGATAGCGAAGGGCTTTGAAACAGCAGGAATAAATTTACCAATACGAAAGACAAAATGTTCGGCAGGATATGATATAGAAGCGGCAGAGGATACTGTTGTTCCAGCATTTAAAAAAGGTATGGCTCCAACACTTATTAAAACTGGGCTAAAGGCATATATGCAAGAAGACGAATATTTAAAATTATGTAATAGAAGTTCAAACCCAAAAAAGAAGGGATTAGTACTTGCAAATAGTATAGGAGTAGTAGATGCAGATTATTATGGAAATCCAGATAATGATGGACATATCATGTTTTCATTCTTTAATATAAAAGAGGAAGATATAATAATAAAAAAGGGAGAAGCAATCGGTCAAGGGATATTTGAGAAGTTTTTAACAATTGATGGAGATAAAGCATTAGGAGAAAGACTCGGAGGCTTCGGTTCTACAAATAAATAGATTAGGAGGGAATATAAATGACAGCAATTGAAATTAGAAATAAATTTTTAAACTATTTTAAGGCACATGGGCATAGTATAATACCAAGTGCACCATTAATACCAGAAAATGACCCATCAGTGTTGTTTACAACAGCAGGAATGCACCCACTAGTACCATACTTACTAGGAGAAAACCATCCAGCAGGAAAAAGACTTGCAGATTACCAAAAATGTCTAAGAACAGTAGATATTGATGAGGTAGGGGATAATAGGCATTTGACTTTTTTTGAGATGCTAGGAAATTGGTCACTTGGAGATTATTTCAAGGAGGAATCAATAAAATTTAGTATGGAATTTTTGACAAAGGAGCTTAATATTCCATTAGAAAAATTATCAGTAACTTGTTTTGCAGGAGATGAGGATGCACCAAAAGATGAAGAAACAGCAAAAATATGGGAAGCAAACGGAATGCCAAAAGAAAAAATATATTATTTTGGAAAAGATGATAATTGGTGGATAGCAGGAGAAACAGGGCCATGTGGACCAGATACAGAGATTTTCTATGATACAGGGAAGGAGCCTTGTTCACATGATTGTAATCCTTCTTGTGGATGCGGTAAATATGTTGAAATTTGGAACAATGTTTTTATGGAATACTATAAAGATGAAAAAGGAAATTATACAAAATTAAAGAAGCAAAATGTAGATACAGGATTAGGCTTAGAAAGAATAAATATGTTACTTCAAGGAAAAGAAACACCATTTGACACAGAAATATTTAAACCAATGATGGATAAATTAGCAGAGTTTTCAAAAAAGGATAACATTGAAAGCAGAAGAATTATAGCAGAGCATTTAAGGTCTAGTATGATGGTCATTGCAGATGGAGGAAAGCCAAGTAACATTGATAGAGGATATATACTAAGAAGATTAATTAGAAGAATGATAAGACATTTAAATAAGTTAGAAATTAGTCTGGATAGAATAGAAGAATTAGTAGATTTGAATATAAAAACATTAGGCGAAATGTACCCAGAACTTATAAAAAACAGAGACAATATAGTAAACACAATAATAGAAGAAAAAGAAAAGTTTATCAAAACACTAGAAAATGGGGAGAAAGAGTTATTAAAGGAATTAAACAAATTAAAAGAAAAGGGAGAGGATACTTTATCAGCAGAGGAAGTATTTAGACTATATGAAACATATGGATTTCCACAGGAGGTTACAAAAGAGATATCAGAAGAAAACGGGTTCAAGATAGATTTGAGCAACTTCGATAAATTATTCAAGGAACATCAAGAAAAATCAAGATTAGGCTCAGAACAGAAATTCAAAGGAGGTTTAGCAGAGCAAAACGAGCAAACAATTGCATATCACACAGCAACACATCTTTTGCATAAAGCTCTTCAGATAGTTTTAGGAGAGCACGCGACACAAAAAGGCTCAAATATAACAACAGAAAGACTAAGATTTGATTTTGCACATCCTCGGAAAAGTAACAAAAGAGGAGCTAGAAGAAGTTGAAAAGATAGTAAACGAGCAAATTCAAAAAGATTTAAAAGTAACCTGTGAGGAAATGAGCTATGATGAGGCAAAGGCATCTGGCGCAATAGGCTTGTTTGAAAATAAATATGGAGATAAAGTAAAAGTGTATACAATAGGAGATTTCAGCAAGGAAATTTGTGGGGGGCCTCACGTTGAACATACATCACTACTTGGAACATTCAAAATAAAAAAAGAAGAAGCATCGTCAGCAGGAGTACGCCGTATAAAAGCAGTGCTTATAAAATAGGAGGGGAATATGGAGGATTGTATATTTTGCAAGATAGTAAAAAAAGAAATACCATCTAAGATTGTTTATGAAGATGAAAAAGTAATAGCTTTTGAAGATATAACTCCACAAGCACCAGTTCATATATTAGTAATACCTAAAAAGCATATTGCATCAATTATTGAATTAGAAGAATGTGATAAAGAATTAATACGGAAATATTTTCATGGCAATAAATAAAATCGCAAAAGAACAAGGAATAGATAAAGACCGGATTTAGAGTTATCTCAAACTGCGGAGAAAATGCGGGGCAAACAGTTAGACACCTACATTTTCATATACTTGCAGGTGAAAAACTTGGACCAAAAATCTTATAAAAATCGTGTACAAAGCCCAAAAAATATGATATAATTAATTATATATGAATATTTTTTGGAAAGAAGGGATTTATATGTTCAATAGCAAATTTAATGGACTTTTAACCATATTATTAATAATCGCAATAATCGGAATATTAGGACTTATCGGATATTTTGGATGGTCAGTATATAATAAATATTACATAGATTCAAATGCCAAGAATGTAGTTAATGCATTCGAGCAAGCTACACAAAATAATAAAAACGAAATGAAAAACGAAGCAGGAGAAAGAGTTGAAATAGGTGACGTTGCTGGCGGAAACTCAATATATGAAAATCAAACTCAAGGGCGGAGTAACAAAGTATGAAGGATACGAGGTATATGGTACAATATCAATTCCGAAAATAAAAATAGAATATCCTATATTGGAAAATGCCACACCTAGAGCAATAAAAATAGCTGTTGCATATAGTGCAGGAGTTGGAATAAATAGAGTAGGTAATACTGTAATTTCTGGGCATAATTATAGAAACGGAATGTTTTTCTCTAACCTAAAGAAGCTAAGTAATGGTGATAAAATTTATATTACAGATCCTACTGGAACAAAGGTTACTTATGAAGTTTATAATGTATTTGAAGCAACACCAACAGATGCTTCTTTCTATAATAGAGATACAACAGGACTTAGAGAAATTACTTTATCAACATGTACAAATGATGGTAATATGAGAACTATCGTGCTTGCTAAAGAGGTTAAATAGTATTATTAGAAAGGATTGATTTTAATATGGAATATAAGTTTAGACCAAGAGGAGTTTGTTCACAAGAAATGAGTATTGATATAGAGCGGAGATATTATTAAAAAAGTGAAAATTGTTGGACGGATGTGCTGGAAACACAGTAGGAGTTAGTAAGCTTGTGGAGGGTAGAACAATAGATGAGGTTATAAAACTTTTAAAAGGGATACCTTGCGGAGCTAGACCTACTTCTTGCCCAGACCAACTGGCAACAGCACTTGAACAGATTAAGGCTGAACGTAAAGCATAATAAAACTTAAAACGTGTATTATTATAATTTGTAAATAAAAAGAAAACTAATATAGTAAATAACAAAGGGATAATTATCTATGAAGTAAACTCTAAAATGTTTATTTCATTATATTATCTCTTTATTATTTAAACAAAATATCATATTATAATAAATAGAAATTTTATGAAAATATTTGTAAAAAAAAGTAAAAAAAAACACCCAAGTAAAATTATATATTAAACTATTTCCCTTATGTTAGATATATATTTTTATTCTATTAAAATTTTACAATTAACTAATTTTCTCAACCTGCTCTTTATCAGTCTCCTCTAAATTTTCTAGAGCAAATTCGATTAAAGTTATTGTAACTTTATTGAAAGAAAGATTTTTTAAATTAGCTAAAGCTTGAACATTATCAACAAGATTTTCAGGCAAACGTAAAGTTTTACTAATTCCAATATGACCTTCTGGTATTTTTAACTTATTCATATTAAACTCCTAAACAATAATATATTATGAAAATATTTTATAATATATATTATTATAAATAAGCACCTAATATATATTGCAAAAAGAATAAAAAAGTGCTAAGCAAAGTATAAAAATATAATAAACTAAACCATCCTTTTTCTCAGCCTCTTTATGATTTTAACTAAATTAACAAAACCAAGCAAGAACAAGTAAACAGCAATAAATAAACATATTTTTAACAGAACAAATCCTAAGTCATATTCTATATACTTATCTATTGCATCAAATAAAAATTTTGTTATGAATACAAGCAAAAATGGCACAGCTACATATGAAATAAAGTCAAATTTAAAATGTGTTGCCTTTTTTAATTGTATTAAACTGATTGTGAAATTTAATATTTCGCTTATAGCAATTATTGCTATATAGCCATATATTCCAAAAACAGGTACTAATGTATATATTAAAAGAATAGTAGAAACTAAATCAAAAATATTGCAAAACATGACTCCGACTTGCTTATCTAAGCCCCTTAACATAGCATCAATTATTTTATCTAGATAAATTAGTATCACTAATGGACAAAGTAGTGCAAGAAAGTTTGATATTTCTAAATTATGATATACGAAATAACAAATTTCTTCTGTAAATGTTAAAAAGATACCTATTA
>CARDEQ010000099.1:0-5482 GCA_948958005.1 uncultured Clostridia bacterium | reverse complement strand
GCCCTCCAAGATCCCTTACAGTTTGAACCCAGCCTGCAATCTTAATCTTCTTTCCAATATCTTTACCTCTAATTTCTCCACAGTTATGTGTTCTATATGTTTTCATATATGAGCCCCCTTTTCCCAAGTATTATCTAAAACTCTGTCCAAGCATTACTTGATTTAAGTTCATTAATTTTTGCTTGGTGTTCCTCATTTGTTTTTGTAAAATATACATTTCCGTGAAGCATCTGCAACAAAGAATAAGTAATCTGTATCATTTGGTTTTAATGCTGCTTCAAGAGATTCCCTGCCAATCATTGAAATTGGTCCGTACAGGAATTTTTCCCTCCATATTTGGACCGACGTGTGTTATATGGATTGTTCAAGTTTATTTCATTTTTGTATAAATCACGTGTTCCAAGCTCTATTTTAGAGGCATAATACGTTGTAACATCACAGCCAAGGGATATTTTAGCAGATAATCTATTATATAATACACTCGAAATATTCTTCCTATCTTTATCAAATATAGCTTCATTTTCTATAATTGATGCAATAGATAAAATTTCATGTACACTATATGAACTATTTTGTATATCTGTCTTATACTTGCTTAAAACTTTATCCATCTGATCTAGCATGGCTTTAAATATTTCCTTTACGGTTACATCTTTACTTTCAAAGGAATATGTATCAGGGAAAAGATATCCCTCTAATGAATAATATATATCTTCATTTTTTATATCATCTGTAATAAACCAATATTTGCTTATTAAACTATCTATATAATCTTCATCTCTTAAAAGTGCATAAACATCTTGTTCTGTATTATTGGTATTATCGGCAATTGTTTTTGCCACATATGTGAAGGTTTTTCCTTCTACAAAAGTGATATTATAGCTGTCTTTAAACATGATGCCTTTTTGAAGTGCCTCTGCAACTTCTGGAACTGTCATGCTTTTATTCATTGTATATTTGCCTGCTTGAAAATTTGATATGTTATTTAATCTTATATATATTTTAAAAGCGATGTCACTTTTTATTACTCCATTTTCTTTTAAAGTACTTATAATCTTATCTTGTCCGAGAACCTAAGGCTATCTCAAATTCTACCTGTTCACTACTTGTCCCTGGCGCTCTTAGTGATATATTATACCATGCCAAGGCTCCCCCTACTACAAGTATAACAAGTATTATAAAACATAAGAAAATTCTTCTAAATATTTTGGGTTTCCCACTATCCATCGCATGTTTACTTTTCATCCTTTTTGGCTCTTTACCTCTTCCCATTTTTTCCTCCTTTGAATTCTTTATAGTCCCATTTCCTGTATGAAGCTTTCTGATAAAATATTATTATTTGTAATTCCGATACTTGCGCCAACTTCTCTAAGTCTAGGCACAAGCTCTATTATAAATCTTTCTAATTTCTCTTTATCTACATTTACATCTTTAAGATTAATATTAATTGTTAACTTCTGTTTTGAAATAATCTCCGACATTATCTGCTCTACAACAGCCTTTCTGGCTGTAAAGTCCTTTAATGTGTCATTAGTTAATTCAGAAGATTTAACAACAATTGCTTTACTTAAATCATCTGCTTTAAGAATTGCTCCAAAATTTTCGAGTTTTACCCTTTTTTGTTCTTTATCAGTAATGTTTTTATTCTTAATATAACCAATTTCTCCGCTTATATGTTAAAACTTTAAGCCAATTCTTTTTGTCACTATCTTCAATATAAATTAGCTCTTCTCCCTCATCAATCCTTCTAATTTTATGCGCAAATCCATCTGGTTTTTCTCTTAATGAAATCTTTTTTGTAGCCTTAATTGTTACAAAATCTTCATGAAGAGAAGAAATTACAGCTGATTTTTCCGTAGTAAATGCTTCAATATTATATACTTTTCCAAGCTCTGAAATCGGAATAGACTGAGTATCTCCATAATCTAAAGCGCCAGTGGTCAAAACCATACTTCCGCCATTTAGCTCTAAAATATTGTTTGCAACATCAAGAGCAGCAACTGCTGTTGCTGAGGTTGTAATAATTTTTCTAGTCTCTGGTTCAAAATATATATTCTTATCAAAAATTTTGCCTACATCCTCTACTGATAAGTAAAGCACATTATCTTTATTAATATATGGAGCATGTGCTAAACTATTTGTTATATTTTCATTATTTACAATTACAGTAGCTTCATATTTAGCAGCTTCTTTTTTACTAGGTTTTCTAGTTACTATAAATATAAGAACTATAAAAATTGTAAGTAGCAGGAAAATTCTAGATAAAAACTTCTTTTTATTTACTTTTTTCTTCTTTTTCTTCATTATTCCTCCATATAACAAATATATTTGTGACTACATATTACATATTTATATATTTTATAATAATTTTAAAAAAATGTCTATACTAATAATAAAAAAATTAAATATTATCTAACCCGCCTTTTAAATTATATAGATTAGTATACCCTAGCCTCTCTAATAAAAAATAAGCCTTTCTGCTCCTATCTCCACTTTGACAATAAAGAATAATAAGCCCATCTCTATTTGGAAGCGTATATTTAGCTTTTCTTAAAATTTCATAATCTGGAATATTGATAGCACCATTAATTCTATTTTCTGCAAATTCTTGTGGACTTCTGACATCCACTAATGCAAGATTAACCTCACTTTTAATTAATTTATATAAACCTTCATAACTAATTTCTCTAACATCTCCGCATATTTCTAGTCCTCTTAATAATCTTATTTAAAAATTTCTTTATTTTCACTTTAAATTATTCCTCTCTTTAAAATTTTTTCTATTAATTTAGTATATGATGCATAAAAAAGTTTTGTCCTTAATAATTTATTACAAATTCTTTGCAATTTTTATTGTTCTATTACAGAAATATTACGAACCCTTTTCATTTTTATTACTTTTGTGAGTTTTATGTAAATTTTTTGTCGTTTTTTGGTTTACATTTTAGAATTATCCACACTTTTTTTGAAAATGTGGATAACTTTGTGAATAACTATTTTTAATACTTTGAAACTTAATTTTTTATTAAGTTGATATAATCTTAAAAATTATGTGAATTGTTTATTTTATTTTTTAAGATATTATGGCAATTTTACATTTTGTTCGCCTCTATTTTTTGTATAAGCTTCTAGTCTAGTGATTGGAGAATATTTATTTATATGCACTAAAAGCCTTCATACAAAAATAGCTCTGAGCTTAGGCTCAGAGCTATCCTCTAATAATAAATTAGCCAATAAATAATTAAAACCAGTTCAGAAATTAAAATCACTGGAAATCCCACTGTAAAATAAAGCTTCCTGGTCTTATGTCTAAATAGATACATCCCAGCAATTGTCCCGTATTCCACCACCTAAAAGAGTCATCATAAATAAAGTTTTTTCTGGTATCCTCCAGGAGCCATGCTCTGCCTTTTTCTTATCAATAAGCATTGCAAAAAAGCCGTATAAGATTAACTCCCACTAAATATGCTATTATATACTCGATTGGTATAATTTTAGTCAAATCATCAAATCCCATTCTTTTATCTCCTTATATTTAAACTCCAAAAGAAAGCATTCCATCAAATAGACTCATTTGATTAGTTTCACTCATTCCCTCAACACATCCAAACTTTTCAAGAAGTGCAATCGTTGCATCTCCTACTTTTGCACGTTTTTTTATATCTTGTTTGGATATAAATTCTCCCTTTTCTCTTGCTTCTTGTATACTTGTTGCAGCAATTCCCCCCATACCTGCAATACTATTAAGTGGAGGACGAATTGCCCCATCTTCTATTTTAAATTTTATCGCATCTGACTTATAAAGGTCAATAGGCAAAAAGTTAAAGCCTCTTTCATACATCTCCAAAACTATCTCTAGTATAGGATACATGTTTTCATCTTTTTTTGAAGCTTCATTTCCAAGCCTCTTAATTTCTGCCATTTTCTCTCTAACCTTACTTTTTCCTGCTATCATAATCTCACTATCAAATTCATCTGCTCTTATTGAAAAGAAAGCTGCATAATATGCAAGTGGCATATGTACTTTGAACCATGCTATACGAAATGCCATTGTAACATAAGCAACAGCATGTGCCTTTGGGAACATATACTTAATTTTCTTACATGAATCTATATACCAATCAGGCACATTATTTTCCCTCATAAGCGCTTCTTGATCTTCTTTTAACCCCTTACCCTTACGTACACTTTCCATTATTTTAAATGAATCCTGAGAAGGCAGCCCTTTACTAATTAAATATGTCATAATATCATCTCTAGTACATATAGCTTCAGAAAGAGTTACAGTACCCGCTTTTACTAAGTCTTGTGCATTATTTGTCCACACATCTGTGCCATGAGAAAGTCCAGATATTCTAACCAATTCCTCAAAGGTTTTTGGCAAAGTTTCAACTAGCATTTCTCTAACAAATCTAGTGCCAAACTCTGGCACCCCAAAAGTTCCAACCCTTGAATCAATCTGATCTGGTCTTAAACCTAAAGATTCAGTTGAAGAAAATATTGCCATAGTTTGCTTATCGTCAAGCGGAATTGTTTTTGGGTCAATATCCGTCAAATCTTGAAGCATTCTAATTACTGTTGGATCGTCATGCCCAAGCATATCAAATTTAAGTAAATTTTTATCAATCGAGTGATAGTCAAAATGTGTAGTTATAATATCTGAATTTGGATCATCCGCTGGATGCTGAACTGGGCAGAACTCATATATTTCATGTCCAGTTGGCACAACAATAACTCCTCCTGGGTGTTGTCCGAGTAGTTCTTTTTACACCAGTACATCCTTTTGCAAGCCTTTCAATTTCAGCAGAACTTGTATGTATATTTCTTTCCTCAAAATAGTTTTTAACATATCCAAAAGCCGTTTTTTCCGCAATAGTACCAATCGTTCCTGCTTTGAAAGTAGTACCCTTGCCAAGAATTACTTCTGCATATTTATGTGCTTTAGTTTGATATTCTCCTGAAAAATTAAGATCAATATCAGGTTCTTTATCACCATTAAAGCCTAAAAAAGTTTCAAAGGGTATATCTACACCATCTTTAACTAGCTTTTCTCCGCACTCAGGGCAAATAGCATCTGGAAGGTCAAATCCATTTTTCACCCCATGGTCTGAAAAATCTGAATATTTACACTTTGGGCATCGATAATGTGGCTTTAGAGCATTAACTTCTGTTATACCAGTCATATATGCGACTAAAGAGGATCCGAACAGAGCCTCTTGAGCCCACTAAATATCCATCTTCATTTGATTTCCATACTAATTTTTGTGCAATAATATACATTACAGAAAATCCATTTTTTATAATAGAATCTAATTCCTTTTGAAGTCTTATACTTACAATTTCCGGAAGTGGATCGCCATACAGTTCTTTTGCTTTATTCATTGCAATATCTTCAATTGTTTTTTCACAGCCTTCAATATGTGGTGGACATTTCTCTTTTGAAATAGGACTAATAGCTTCACACATATCTGCTATTTTATTT
>CARDEQ010000098.1:0-5538 GCA_948958005.1 uncultured Clostridia bacterium | reverse complement strand
TGGAAGAGACACACCTCCTACATCAGGAGAAATGTATGTAACAAAGCTAAAAGAAAAGATGGCAGAAAAAGGAATAGGGAAAATTGCAACCATTTCAGGAAGATACTATGCGATGGATAGAGATAAAAGATGGGAAAGAATCAAGCTTTGCTATGATGCAATGGTTAACGGAGATGGAAAAAAGCATACAGATCCAATTATTGCAGTAGAAAAATCATATGAGCAGGAAGTATTTGACGAATTTATCGAACCAATAGTAATGACAAATGCAGATGGTACTCCAATTGCGAAAATAGAAAAAAATGATTCGGTAATATTCTTTAACTTTAGACCAGATAGAGCAAGAGAAATTACAAGAAGTCTAGTAGATAAAGAATTTGACGGATTTGAAACCAAAGATTTAAATCTATATTTTGTATGCTTTACACAATATGATGAAACAATGCCAAATGTAGAGGTAGCCTTTAAACCAACAAGGCTAAAAAATACTTTTGGAGAATATATTAGCAAAAAGGGATTAAAACAGCTTAGAATAGCAGAAACAGAGAAATATGCACATGTTACCTTCTTCTTTAATGGTGGAGAAGAAAAGGTTTTTGAAGGAGAGGATAGAATTTTAGTACCATCTCCAAAGGTTGCAACATATGATTTAAAACCAGAAATGAGTGCATATGAGGTAACAGAAAAATTGTTAGAAGCTATAAATCAAGATAAATATGATACTATAATTTTAAACTATGCAAACCCAGACATGGTAGGACATACAGGTATATTAGAATCGGCAGTAAAGGCAATTGAAGCAATTGACGAATGTGTAGGAAAAGTTGTCCAAACAGTTAGAGAAAAAGGTGGAGTTATATTAATTACAGCAGACCATGGAAATTCAGAACAAATGATAGACTATAAAACAGGCGAACCACACACAGCACATACAACAAACCCAGTTCCACTAATATTAGTAGGAATGGAAGGAGTGGCTTTGAAGGAAGGTAAACTTGCAGACCTTGCACCAACAATGTTAGATATTATGGGACTTGAAAAGCCAGAGGAGATGACAGGGGAAAGCCTAATAGAGAGATAATTCTTAAAATTTTAGGAGGAAGCCTTGGTATATCTGGAAGAAATAAAAAAAGCATATGAGGAAATACAAAAAAAGATATTTTTTATGCTCCCTGAAAATTGGGAAAAGGTATGTCTATATGCATCAATCGTAGAACAACCAAATGAAGAAATTACAGGAGAAATGTTTTTCTATTATTTTCCACGAGGTATTCTGAAAAAAAGACCAATTAATGTTTATGAGGTTCCAGAGAAGTTTGGGATTGATGAAAAGCAATATTTAGGATTGGCAGATAATCTTTATAAAAGTATAAAAGCACTTAGAGAAACTTGCATAAAGAATAATGAAAAGCCTTGGAGCAATGTAACAATAATAATTGAAAGCCAGAGTATTAGGGTTATATATGAGTATGACGATTTATTTTCTCGGGGAGTTTGAGGCAAAAGAATTAAGGATTATCTGGAGGTATAAGTATTTAGGCGAAAATTATGAAAGCTTTAACAAAAAGCAAAGGGAGTTAATAACTAGATATGAAGAAGCGATAAGACCTCCAAGTTATAAAATTGAATTGCCATTATATATAAAAGGCATAAATAAATCACTTAAAAATTTAAGAACATTAGAAGATAGTTTAGAGTTTGTTACAGAAGAGAAAATAGAAGAGCTAGAATTTATTAATACACATGTACCTAAAAGTCAAATATTAAACAATAAATAAAAGTTTTAAACTTTTAAATATAAATACATAAATGAAAGGAAGTATGAGGAAATGAAAGATTACTTAGAAATTGTTGAAGTAGAAGCACTAGAAGTGCTAGACTCAAGAGGTAATCCAACTGTGCAAGTTACAGTAGAAACAATTGATGGTGCAAAAGGAGTGGCATTGGTTCCATCAGGCGCATCAACAGGAGCATTTGAAGCAGTTGAATTAAGAGATGGAGACAAATCAAGATACTTAGGAAAAGGGGTTCAAAAAGCAGTAGAGAATGTTAATACCAAAATTGCAGAAGCATTAATTGGTATGAATGTATATGACCAAGTAGGAATAGACAATATGCTTATTGAGCTTGATGGAACAGAGAACAAAGGAGTTCTTGGGGCAAATGCAACCTTGGGTGTATCACTTGCAGTAGCTAAAGCTGCTGCTGCATCACTTGGAATGGAGTTATATAACTACATTGGTGGAGCAAATGCAAAAACAATGCCAGTTCCAATGATGAACATATTAAATGGTGGAAAACATGCAGATAACACTGTAAATATACAAGAATTTATGATAATGGCAGTAGGAGCAAAATCTTTTGCAGAATGTATGAGAATGTCAGCTGAAATATATCATACATTAAAGAAAGTGTTAAAAGAAAAAGGATTAGAGACAGCAGTTGGAGATGAGGGAGGATTTGCACCAAATCTTTCTAGTGACGAAGAAGCATTAAAACTTATAGTAGAGGCAATTGAAAAAGCAGGATATAAGCCAGGAGAGGAGGTTGTAATTGCATTAGATCCAGCAGCTACTGAAATGGTTGACGAGGCTAAGAAAATCGGAAAAGATGGATACTATTATTTCTGGAAAACTGACGAATTAAAAACTTCAGATGAAATGATAGAGTTCTACACAGATTTAATTTCAAAATATCCAATTGCATCAATTGAAGATGGATTAGCAGAAGAGGACTGGGATGGATGGAAGAAAATGACAGAAAAATTGGGAGATAAAATCCAATTAGTAGGTGACGATTTATTTGTAACAAATGTAAAGAGATTACAAAAAGGATTAGACTTAGGAGTAACAAATAGTATTTTAATCAAATTAAATCAAATTGGAACACTTACAGAAACGTTAGATGCAATTGAACTTGCAAATAAACACGGATATACAGCAGTTGTATCACACAGAAGTGGAGAAACAGAGGATACAACAATTGCAGATGTAGCAGTAGCGACAAATGCAGGACAAATCAAAACTGGTGCACCATGTAGAACCGACAGAGTAGCTAAATACAATAGATTATTAAATATAGAACATGACCTAGGAGGAATTTCTATATATCCAGGAATGAAAGCATTTAATAAATAATAACAAAAAGCTTGCCCCCGCCTGATGTAAAACACCAGGCGGGGGACTTTTTGCTTTGAGGTGCTGGCAATATACGCCAAATGAGTCTTGCCCTTCTTACCTGTCGGAAATCAGCAGCTCATCATTGCCATAACCGGTGATTTCCATGGAGCAGGGAAACGTAATCTGACATCTCATCACATTCCGCATATACAGGCTCACCGGCCTCGAGGCCTCAAACAACTCCTCTTCCTCCTTGATTGGACAGAACTCCATGCAGAGCTTGAAGCTGCCGCAGTTGGGATTGAGCTCGAGATACTTTTTGTAATTTGTGGTTCCCTTCAAAGCAAATCGAACTGAAATGGTGCCGGAGGTGAGTATAGTACCGCGAATAGGGTCTTTTGAAGCTGTGGCCTCGCCATAAATCCGGTACTTGGCCGTGTGCGCACGAGAAAGTGCTTCTCGAAACAGAGCAGCGTCCTGCTGCTGGGGATTGGCACGGATGAACTTGACAGGCATGTCAGCGTACATCTGCATGCCGACGGTTGTGAAGGTTGCCCCGTCATTGTTGGTGTTGAAGCTGTCGAAGGTAATGCGCTTGGAAGTCGAAGTACTCATAAATGTTACCTCTTTTCAATTTTTTAGCTTCCTTCATGAAGCTTAAACATATTATAACACATTTACATAAAAAAAGCAAATAGTACAAAATTTATGCAGGTTTTTATTAACTAATTCCCAAAATTTTCTTGGCTCTATCTACATCTTCTCCGTGTAGCAGAACGAACACCATCAAGAGGATATTCAAGTTTAAGGTTTTCCCATTTAAATTTACCTAAATCGTGATATGGAAGAATTTCAATTTTTTGAACAGTTTTCAAGGTACCTAAAAATTCTTTTAATTTGAGTAAATCATTTTCTCCATCAGTAAAACCAGGCACAAGAACTTGTCTTATCCATATAGGTTTACCAATAGAGCTTAAGTATCTTGCAAAATCCAATTCAAACTCATTAGAAACCCCGTACAAGCTCCTTAGATTTCTCAGGCACAATATGCTTGATATCCAATAAAAATAGGTCAGTAAGCGAAATAAGCTCTTTTATAGTATCATTTAACTTAAACATACCGAGAAGTATCAATAGCAGTATGAATACCATCATTTTTTAATTTCTTAAAAAATGAAATAAGACCTTGTGCTTGAAGCAAGGGCTCACCTCCAGAAACAGTAACACCACCATTTGGCAAAATATAATTTTTATATCTCAAAATAGTATCCACAATATCAGAAATAGCTATTTCATGTCCACTTCTGATATCCCAGGTATCCCTATTTTGACAATATTTACACTTCAAATGACACCCAGACAAAAAAATAACATATCTAATTCCAGGACCATCAACAGTACCAAAACTTTCAAAAGAATGGACCTTCAAAACATCTTCCATAATAATTACTCCATAATAAAAAAATGAGAAAAATTAGAATTTTAATAATAACCATAGGATAGTAATGAAATTTAAAACTTCATTACTATCCAATTACTCTACTATTTAAATCTTAAATTTTCTCATGAATAGTTCTATTAATTACATCAAGTTGTTGCTCACGAGTAAGTTTAACAAAGTTAACAGCATATCCAGAAACTCTAATAGTAAGCTGCGGATAATTTTCTGGATGCTCCATAGCATCAAGAAGTAATTCTCTATCAAATACATTTACATTGATATGATGTCCTTCTTGAGCAAAGAAGCCATCAAGCATGTTGACAAGGTTATCAACTCGAGAGGTATCATCTTTACCAAGAGCTTTAGGAGTTATAGAGAAGGTATAAGAAATACCATCCTCTGAGAACTCGTAAGGAAGTTTAGCAATAGTATTCATAACTGCAAGTGCACCCTTTGTATCTCTTCCGTGAAGTGGATTTGCACCAGGTCCGAAGGGCTCTCCTGCTTTTCTTCCATCTGGAGTATTACCAGTAGCTTTACCATAAACAACATTAGAGGTAATAGTTAAAACAGATAAAGTATGTTTAGAATTTTTATAAGTTGAATGCTTTTGGAGTTTGCCCATAAAGGTTTTAATAATATCTACTGCGATTTGGTCAACTCTATCATCATCATTACCATATTTAGGGAAATCACCTTCGATTTCATAATCAGTAGCAAGACCAGTATCATCTCTAAGGACCTTAACTTTTGCATATTTAATAGCAGAAAGTGAATCGGCAACAACAGAAAGACCAGCAATTCCACATGCCATAGTTCTTAAAATATCTTTATCATGAAGTGCCATCTCGATTGCTTCATAAGAATACTTGTCATGCATATAATGAATTGCATTTAAAGCCTTAATATATATTTTAGCTACATAGTCCATCATAACATCAAATTTTTCCATAACTTCATCGTAATTTAAATATTCAG
>CARDEQ010000097.1:0-5602 GCA_948958005.1 uncultured Clostridia bacterium | reverse complement strand
AGAGAATTTGCAAATGTGTCAATAACATCAGATATAAACTCTGATTTAACTAATTCATTAGGAAATAAAACAATAAGTTATATTGCAACAGATAAAGCAGGAAATGTAAGTACACCAATAACTAGAACAATTGAAGTAAAAGATTATATAAAAACTATCTCTTTAGTAGAAGATGGAAGCAAAAAAGAGTACAAATATAATGAAAGTATTGACTTGGAAAATACAAAAATATCAGTAGAAATGGCATCAGGAACATCTAATAATATCCAAAACTTAGATGCTTTAAAAACATACCTAAAAGGTATTGTTGGAGAAGCAAACTGGAATGACGATATGTTTAAAGTTACACCAATGACATTAGAAACAGTGACAGAAAGTCAAGAAATCAAAGTAGATGTAACAGCATATGACAGAAAGCCAGTAGCCTTCACATTTACAGTAAAGGTGGGCAAAGCATCAAATCCTAACATGCCAAATGAAGAGAATATAACATGGTCAAAAGACCCAGATAATGCTGACTCAAATATGACATATGATCCAGAAGCAGAAAGCTATGTTGTAACTTATGATGGTAAACCTCATACAATAAAAATAGATGAGAACACAACAAATTTACCAGCAGATGTAACAATAGCTAAATATGAATATACATTAATAAAAGATGCTGATGGAAAAACTATTACAGATGGAGAAGTAATAGAAAATACAGGTGTAATAAATGCAGGAACATATGAAGTAAAAGTAATATTTGCATCAACAAGTGCAGAATATGAAGTGCCAGCACCAATAACAAACACTCTAACAATTAAAAGAGCAGAATTAGTAAAAGATAATTTCAAAGTAGAAAATGATAAATATGACTATGCAGAAGATACTGAAAGAAAAGCAACTATTACATCAAATATCGAGGGTGTAACAGTAAAAACAGAAAGATATTATAAAATAGTAGAAGAAAATGCTAATTTAGAAGATATTAAAGTAGAAAGTACACCTACTGTAAAACCAACAAATGTAGGAAAATATGTAATAGAAATAGATGTAGATAAATCAGCAAACTATGAAGCAAAGACAAAATTAAGAGTAGGTATTCTAGAAATATCTGCAATAGATATTGATTTAAGCACGGATGAGGCTATAAATAATACATTAAATATAACTATGCCAGAAACTCCAAGTAAATATGATGGAATAGAAAGAATAGCAACAGTTACAGTAAAAGACACAGTTACAGGTTTAGGTACACCAGTAGTTAAATACTACAAAGATGGAAGTGAAGTAGCTAATGCAAAAAATGCAGGAACATATATAGTAAAAATATATATTCCAGCAGGAACAAACTACAATGAAGTTTCAGAAAAAGAAATAGGAACATTTACAATAAATCCTAGAGAGGTAACAATTACACCAGATAACAAAATAAGTGCATTTGGTGATGAAATTACAGACCCAAGCAAACATCTTACATATACTCTAAGTGGTGATAGCATTTTAACAGAAGATGTAAATAAAATAGCAATAACAATTAAAAGTGAAGTTATAGATAATCTAGTTGATGGAAAGATAACAAGTGCAGTTTCAAAAGAAGGATATGAAATAACATCAAAAGTAGCAATTGAAGATGCAGAAACAAGAGGAAACTATAATATAACAGAAGGAAAAGGAAAATACATAATCAATAAAGCTACATATATCTTAGAAGGAATTACAATAGATGCTAGTGATGTAGAATATACAGGAACCGGAATTAGTAAAGCGATTACAGGAAATCTACCAACTGGAATAAAAGTATCATATGAATATAAGGATGCTCAAGGTAGCACCCTTGGAAAAGATGCTCAAGGAAATGTAATTTTACCAATAAATGCAGGAACATATACAGTAGTTGCAACATTTGAATTAATACAAGACAGTGAACTTGCAAACAAATATGATAATATAGTAGTAAATGGAAATACTGCAAATAAGTTAGAACAAACATTTAAAATAACACCAAAAACACCAACAATTGCAGATTTAAAAATAACATTGCCAGAAAATAAAATAGCAGGAACAGATGCAAGCTATATTTATGATGGAGTACAAAAAGTAGTTACAGTAGATAAAGCAACAGAGGATATAAAAGGACTTGGAACAGACTTTACAATAAAATACTACAAAGTAGAGGGAACAACAACAAATCCGGGAACAACGACTGCTCCAACAAATGTAGGAACATATAGAGTAGAAGTAAGCATAACAGCAGGAACAAACTATACTAAAGTAGATAATTTAATAATTGTCCCAGAATTAATAATAACAAAGAGAACAATTGAACTTGGAGATATAACAATAAATTCTCCAACCAATAATCAAAATATACCATATGCTTCAGAAAGTGAAGTTACAGCAAGCGTTACACTACCAAGTGATGCTAGTGATTTAACACCTGTTATCAAATACTTTGAAAAAGTTGATGGAACATATAAAGAAATGCCAGCAGGCGAGGCTCCAAAAAATGTAGGAGAATACAAAGTAGAAGTAACTATTGCAGATAATGAAAATTATACATTACCAACAGCTCCAAAAGTAGTTGAATTTGAAATAACAGCAAAAACACTTGAAGAAGCAGATGTAAATGTTGATATAAAATTACCAGAAGATTCAGTTTATTCACCTACTGCAAAACCAAGAGAAGCAATTGTTACAACAGATACAGATAAAGTAGATTATACAATAGAGTATTATAAAGAAAGCAATAATGCACCAGCAGATAGCCCAATTACAGGGTATGAAAAAATATCAAGTGCACCAACAAATGCAGGAACATATAAAGTAATAGTAAAAGTTACAGGAAAAGGAAATTATACAGGAAGTTTAAGTGATAAAATAGTAGAAGGTGCATTCAAAATAAATAAAGCTACTCAAAGTGTACCAACAGTTCGTTTAAATAAAACAGAAGTAGATTATCCAGTATCAGAAGAAATAAAAGTGATATTTGATAATACATCAGCTGAAAATGGAAAAGTTGAATATACATTTGATAATAATGATATTATTAGAATATCAGATACAGGAATAATTACTGTGCTAAGATCAGGAACTGTAAATATAACAGTAAAATATCCTGAAACTGAAAATTACTTAGGAAGTGAGACAAAGACACCATTAACTTTAACAATTAATGGAAATACACAAGTGAAGCCAGAAATTTCACTAAACAAAACAAGTATTGCATATACTGACACTGATTATCCAGTTCTTACAATTAGTAATGAAGACCAAATCCAAGAAAATGGTGGAGTTACAATTGAAGTAGATAATAAAAATTATACAGTTTCAGATAGAAAAATAAAGCCAGCAACAGGAAGCACTTTCGTACCAGGAGAAGTAAATATTACAGTAACATTTAATGGTACTACAAATTATAGCTCTAATAGTACAACTATAAAATTAACAATAAAAGATATACTAGAAGAAATAGACTTTGATGTAACCAATAATAATTATGATTACAAAGAGGGTACACAAAGAAATGCTAGTGTCTCTGTAAAAGATGCAATTAAATTAGAGGGTGTAAAGGATACAGATATTACAAAAATAAGGTATTACAAAATAACAGGAAATACAGAAAACGTTGCACTTAAAGATATACAAATAGATGAAAATGAAATAACAGACCCAATAATAAATGCTGGAAAATATTTAGTAGCAATTGATGTAAAAGAAACAGATAAATATATAGAAGCAAGTAATTTAAGAGTAGGAATACTAACAATAAATAAAGCAAAATATGTTTTAGCTGATAATGTAATATTTGAAAATAAAACAGTACCATATAATGGACAAGAACAAACAATTACAGTAAGTAACTTACCAGAAGGAATAACAGCAACATATACAGGAAATGTAGGAACAAATGCAGGAGAATATAATGCACAAGCAACCCTTTCATTAAGTGATAAATTAAGCAGCAATTATGAAGGAATAAGCCAAAACGGAAATGATGTAACAACAATGAATGCAACACTTACAATAAGTAAAATCGATCCAAAAGCAGAAAATTTCGTAATAGAAGGACATGATAAAAAAACAGTTACTTGTACATATGACGGAAATTCTAAAGAGGGAGAGGCTAAAGTTGTTGTAGCAAATGGCATCACTGGAATGGGTGATATTGCAGTAAGATTTTGCAAATTAAAATTAAATGATGCAGGAAAAGAAGTTGAGGATGGAACAAGAACAGAAACACCAACAGAAGCTGGTTCATATAATATTAGAATAACAGTAAAAGAAGGGCAAAACTATAAATCAAGATCATTATTCAGTATAAATGGAAAATTAATAATAAATAAAGCGACACCAGTATATACAGTACCATCATTTACAGCAGTAGAAGGACAGACTTTAGGAGATATTAAAAATATACCAGAAGGCTTTGAATTTGAAGCCCCACTCAGCACATTAGTTGGAGAAGTAGGAAATAAAGAATTTACTATGAAATACACACCAGCTAACACTGCAAATTATGAAGTAGTAACAGGAATTAAAGTAAATGTAAATGTCATAGCAAAAGAATTAGCAAGTATTAAGGCAGAAATAAAAGAAAATGCAATATTCTATATAGGAAATGATATAGATACAAATAACTTAATTGTAAAAGGAGTAGACAACGATGGTGCAGAGTATGTTATAACAGGATATACCATAAACCCTACAAAAATAGAGGCAGAAGGACCAACAACAGTTACAATAACATATAATGATAAGACAACAACAATTGATATAACAGGAACACCAAAAAGAATACAAAATGAGCCTAAAGCACATATTGAACAAGCAGGTGTTAAAGTAGAGAAGGTTAAAATAACAAGTGCACAAGATAACATGCCAGAAATTGTCTTAACAAGCAAGCCAGAAGAGGATGCTACTGTATCATATGATATCGAAGTGGTAGCAGGAGCTAGTAAAGATGAGATAATAACACTTGAAAACGGAAAAATAACAAGTCTAAATAAAGCAGGAACAGTAACTATAATTGTAAAATACAATGAGACTACAACATATGCTGAAAGAGAAACAAAAATAGTACTAGAAGTAGAAAAAGATGAATTAATAAAAGAAAACTTTAATGTAACAGAGTTAACACATACATATGATGGAACTGCAAAATCAGCAAGAGTTGAAGTAAAATCAGGAATAGACATAGGAAATGCTACAATTACAAAAACATATCGTAAAATAGAAAATGGTGTGCCAACTGGTGAATATTTAACAGAAATAAGTAAAGCTGGAAATTACAAAGTATATGTATCAATTCCAGAAACTGACAAATACAAAGCAACTAGCAACTTAGAAGTAGGAGCATTGACAATAGAGAAAGCAAAATATACATTGCCAAACACAACAGCATTTGAAGATAGTACAGTAACATATGATGGACAAGTACATACAATTACAGTAACAGGAATGCCAGAAGGAATAACAGCAACATATGTAGACAACAGTAAAACAAATGCAGGGGAATACACAGCAGTAGCAACCTTCGTATTGAGCGATGAATTAAAAGAAAATTATAGTGCAGTAGAACCAGCAACAATGAATGCAACATTAAAAATAAATAAAA